>SYFN01000260.1 GCA_005800405.1 Burkholderiales bacterium | reverse complement strand
GGTAGTCAAGTCAGCGCGCGTGATGAAGCAGGCCGTAGCACATCTCGTGCCATATATTGAGGAAGAAAAGCTCGCAGAAGAACGGCGCACCGGTGTCGCGGCCAAGCCTAAGGGAAAGATCGTCATCGCAACGGTCAAGGGCGATGTGCATGACATTGGCAAGAACATTGTTTCTGTCGTCCTGCAATGCAACAACTTCGAAGTCGTGAATATGGGGGTGATGGTACCCTGTTCCGAGATTCTGGCCAAAGCCAAGGCAGAGAATGCCGACATCATCGGCTTGTCTGGCTTGATTACGCCCTCGCTCGAGGAGATGGCGCACGTGGCGAAAGAAATGCAGCGCGATCCGCATTTCCGCATGTTAAAGATCCCGCTTCTAATCGGTGGTGCCACGACCAGCCGAGCACACACGGCGGTCAAAATTGCGCCGAACTACGAAGGCCCGGTGGTGTACGTAAGCGATGCGTCGCGCTCGGTGTCCGTCGCGCAGTCTCTCTTGACACCGGAATCACGCGAGCAATACGTCGACGACCTCGCCGCTGATTACGAGCGTATTCGCGTTCAGCACGCCGGCAAAAAAGCCTTGCCTATGCTGACACTCGAAGCGGCGCGTAACAACAAGATGCAATTGTCATTCGACGGTAAACATACGCCGCGTAAGCCGCGCCTCTTGGGCAGACGTCATTTCCGCAATGTCGATCTGGCCACGCTGGCCAATTACATTGATTGGGGTCCGTTTTTCCAGACCTGGGACTTGGCTGGTCCCTTCCCGGCGATTTTGACCGACCCGGTCGTGGGAGAATCTGCGACGAATGTTTATCGCGAAGCTCAAGGCATGCTGAAGAAAATCATCGATGGCCGGTGGCTGACCGCGAATGGCGTGATGGCGATCTTGCCAGCCAACAGTATCAATGATGACGACATTGAAATTTATACTGACGAGACTTTTAGCGAAGTCGCTTTCACGTACTACGGATTGCGGCAGCAGACGGAAAAGCCGGTGATTGACGGCGTACCCCGACCCAATCAATGCCTGGCTGACTTTATCGCGCCCAAGGCCTCGGGCATCACCGATTACATTGGTATGTTCGCTGTTACTTCAGGCATCGGCATCGAAAAGCACGAGAAGCGTTTCGAAGATGCCAATGATGATTATTCATCCATCATGCTCAAGGCATTGGGTGATCGCTTTGCCGAGGCCTTTGCCGAGTATCTGCATGAGCGGGTTCGCAAGGAGTTGTGGGCCTATGCGAGCGATGAGCATCTTGATACAGACGCGCTGATTGCCGAGGCTTATCAGGGTATACGTCCGGCGCCTGGCTACCCTGCCTGTCCTGAGCACACGGTCAAGGCAGATATGTTCCGCATTCTCGAAGCCGAAGACATTGGCATGAGCCTCACAGAATCTTTTGCCATGTTCCCCGGTGCGTCGGTTGCAGGTTTTTATTTCGCGCATCCCGAGTCCAAGTACTTCACGGTCGGCAAAATCGGCAAAGATCAGCTGCGTGATATGGCCCAAAGACGCAAGGTGTCGGCCGAGCAGCTGCAGAGCTGGTTAGCACCGAATCTCTGATTTGCTGCGTGAGGTCTGAGGTGCTTTTCAGGCCTAGCTCAGGCTTGCTGTGACGGTCTTCAGGCGACTGAGCGTTTCATGCCGGGCGCAGGGGCGCGCCATCCACAAAAACCTTGAGCTCATTGGCTTCAAATGCCTGCCAGGTTTCATTGGTAGTCAGTGGCTCGGTCACGATCAGAGCGACGCGATCGTTTGGTGTCGTTACTTCGGAAAAACCCACCGACAAATCCTGATCCGACAATCTGGCCTGCGTAAAAGGGTATTGCCGTACAAGGTACTGCAAGCGCGTTGAGCAGTGGGCAAACAGCGCAGACCCATCCGAGAGCATCATATTGAATACTCCGTGACTTGCGATGTCCCTCGTGAGCTCGCTTAGGGCTGTCCTTAGCACCGATATCGTCGGCAGGCTATCACCGAAGCGCTCATGTAGCGATTGCAGCAGATAACAAAACGCATGCTCGCTATCAGTAGTCCCTACCGGGCGGAAAGTACCCGTCAAATTCGGTGAGAAATTTTTCAGGTCACCGTTATGTGCAAATACCCAATAACGGCCCCACAGTTCGCGGATGAAGGGGTGACAATTTTCAAGGGCCACATGTCCCTGAGTCGCTTTGCGGATATGCAAGATGACGTTTTTTGATTTGATCGGGTAGCGCTTGATTAACTCTGCCACCGACGAGGCAATCGCAGATTCATGATTGACAAACAGCCGCACGCCAGCGCCTTCGAAGAAGGCAATACCCCAGCCATCTTTGTGTTCATCAGGGTGGCCGTCGCGCGTTGCAAAACCGGTAAAGCTGAATACAATGTCGGTCGGTACATTGCAATTCATGCCCAGCAGCTGACACATGGGAGTGACAAGAAAAAGTAAATGGTGGTTGTAACGGTATCACGAATTCACAAAGGTCTTTGTAATACTGGGTCTGGGTAGCAGTTCGGTAGAGCACCGCCAGAGCGTATGACCCGAGCTCGCATATTTCGCCTCAAAGGGTGTGAGCGCTTCTTCAGCTGCGCTGTCAAACGTTTCGGAGTGCACGGCGATACCGCTGAATTGATGAAGCGATGACGCGAATTCATCAATGTAAGTTTTCCAGTTACTGCGGCATTCGATGCGCCCCCCCAGCGCTACCAGCACGGGGAATATCGCATGTCCGTGCCACCGTCTTCCCAGATGTGATTTCTTGGGCCAAGGATTCGGATACAACAGATAGTGCTGTTGCGGATAGATACGCTCCGAGAGCATAAGCCGCCAATAATCGACCAGATCGGCGCGCACCGTGATGAAATTTTCTGGCAGATCTGCAGTCCATCGGACGTCGCGACTCAGTCGGTCCGCCGATTGGTCGACACCAATCACGAAACTCTCAGCAAAAGCTTGCGCTAGCTTGCGGGTCGATAGACCAACGCCGCAGCCGGCATCCAGTATCAGTGGCGCGTCGCCGTACGCTTTCCATGCAGCGATGCTGGTCGTGAAAGCCTCAAGATTGACTTTCGAAAAAGGCTTGCGGAAAGCCATCGCCGCGTGTTTAGCGACCAGCGCATGCAGCTGGTCATGCACACTGGATTGATTACTGTGAACCGGCCGGGAATTTGCATTCATGCGATACAAGAACACCGCCCGATCCGCCGGCCGTCGGGCTGACGCAAATGATCCGTTTAGTGAAGTACGACGGGTTGTCCCATCAGCGAGCCGTAGCCGCCGAGGAATTCGTCAATATCCTCAATGCTAAGCCCGCTTGTGATCAGCTCGCGCACATGCTGGCGATAGACCCCGGCCAGCTGCCCGGCGATGAAAGTTTCGCGGCGCGCAGGCTTGTCCAGTATTTCGTAACCACCAAAACGCATCGTTTCCATGCCGGCTTGCGCGCCGAATTCAACGACGCTGTAATGCTCGCTGTTGTAGATCAGGTTCATGTGTGCTCCTTGATTTGATACACCGAAGATCAATTTTCCTGTCCTTCCAGATGGTGCTTCCAAATAATTTTTCAATAGCGGTATGCGCAAATCTCATGCCTGCTGCCGGCATTTGCGGGCAGCATCAGTGACCGCAGTCAATTTCGGTGTCCAGTGAAAGCCTTTCTCGGTACTGATCTTCTTGCAAAAATTCACGAATCTTCTGGAGATGCGACGCATCGGCGATACCCAGATAAATCTGCTGCGGTGCCTTTCGTAGCATTCGATTAAGCATGACTCGCACGGTCAGATTGCCATGGCAGCAGGGACAACCTGGCGCGATTCGCTGTAATTGCAGTTTGCTCGCTGCGGCCAGATCATCGAGCAAGCCAGCGTCATCCGGCAGGCCTTCGATAATCACGCTGGCCCCGGTTGCCGGGGCGATGGAGGCGATGGCTTTTTCCCTGTCGCCAGGACTTCCGCCGTACACCAGTGTCATCAGCGTCATTCGCTGGCTTTTTTCGGGTCCTTGCCTGACTCGACACCGAGCTGCTTGAGCTTGCGGTACAAGTGCGTGCGTTCCAGGCCCGTGCGTTCGGCGACACGGGTCATGCTGCCGCCCTCGCGCACCAGATGGTGCTCGAAATACGCGCGCTCGAAAGCATCGCGGGCCTCCCGCAGCGGTAATTCAAAAGATACCCGGAACTCGTTTTCGGACGCGCTAAACGCGGCAGCTTGCATGGCGCCATTGAAATTTTTTCCATTGCCATTCAGCGTATGCGTGACCGGCACAAGTTCCGTTTTTTCTTGCAATCCCATACCGCGCATGCTTTGTGAAATGAGGCTACCACGCGCATGGTCCGAGCCGCGGGATAGACCTTGTTGCACGGTTTTGAGAAGTTTTTGCAGCGAGATCGGTTTTTCCAGGAAATTCATTGCGCCTATGCGCGTAGCTTCGACCGCGGTATCGATCGTGGCGTGACCGGACATCATGATCACGGGCATGGTCAACAGGCCATCGCGTTGCCATTCTTTTAGCAGGGTTACGCCATCGGTATCCGGCATCCAGATATCCAGCAGTACCAGATCAGGAGCCCCCGAGAGGCGGACTTCGCGTGCATGATTGGCATCTTCGGCGGTCGTGACCAAATGTCCCTCGTCGCCCAGAATCTCCGAGAGGAGCTCCCGGATGCCCATTTCATCGTCAACTACCAGAATATTTGCCATCAGCTTGCCTTTTCATATCGATGCAGGGGAGCCATCGCACAGAAATTGTATTTTTTGCAATTAATAATGTCAAACAGTTAAACATTCGGCCCTGCAAGCTTGCGCAGCAAGATCAGAATTTTGGCGCCCGGCCCGTCTTTTCGGTTTTGCAGCTCAATCGTTCCACCGTGCTCCTCGATAATTTTTTTCACCACCGGCAAACCGAGCCCTGTACCACGGCGCTTCGAGGTGGCGTAGGGCTCGAACGCTCGGGCCAGCATGCGCGGATCGAAACCCGAGCCATTGTCGGCCACAGTCAGGCGGACCGCGGTTCGGGTACTGCCTTCCGCCTCAGCATAGTGCACGGTCTCCGTGCTTACGTCGATGCGGGCATTGCGCAGGCTAAGATTGCTCTCAGTTGTTGCGTCTTGTGCGTTTTGGAGTAGGTTGTGTACCACTTGTCGCAATTGAGTTGCATCGCCGAGGATGCGCGGCAGATCGTCAGACAGCTGCGCTCGTATCGAACGAAGGTCTCTGCTGTCGGGATAAAGGTCAAGGATTTCTTCAATCAGCGCATTGAGGTCCAGTGGCTGTAACTGGGGTGGCGGTGTCTTCGCATAATCCCGGAAATTATCCACCATTTGTTGCATGGCCAACACTTGATTGACGATGGTATTAGTACCTCGTTCAAGCAATGCGCTGTCGCTCGGATCCAGTTTGGGTTGCAACTTCATCATCAAGCGTTCAGCGGATAACTGTATGGGAGTCAGCGGATTCTTGATTTCATGCGCCAAGCGACGTGCTACCTCAGCCCACGCGATTGAGCGTTGTCCTGAAATCAGGTCTGAGATATCGTCGAACACCACCACATACCCCGAACCCGATCCAACCGGCAGACGGCCACCCCGAGCGAGCAGCGTAATATCACCGTCGCCCTCTTCGCCCATCATGCGTCGAGGTATCTCAATCTGCTGTTGCCAGTACTGAGCGGCAGGCTCGACGTTCTCGCCTGCCGCCTGAGCATTTTGATTGGAAAACGCATCGACGATCGGCTGGCTGAAGGCGGCAACGGTGTCGACGGAAGCGAAAACGTGGCCCTGAAATATAGCCAGATCCTGATGCAAAATGCGACTCGCCGAGGCATTGAAGGTCACGAGTCTGAGTTGCTCATCGAGGACTAACACACCGGCTGACATGTTCGCCAACACCGATTCAAGATAGGCCTTGGCATCTTCCAGTGCCTGGCGGTTACGTTCAACGGCAGCGCGGGCGTCGGCCAGCTGCATCGTCATCGTGTTGAAAGATTGTGTGAGCGTGCCCAGCTCGTCAGAGGTGGCCACAATCGGACGTGGAGACAGATTGCCCTCTGCGACAGCCTTCGTGCCTTCGGCCAGGAGCAGCAGTGGCTCCGCAAGATCGGTGGCCAGCAGAAAGGCACTGACCATGGCCGCAAACACAGCGAGCAATAAAACGAGCGTGAGCGTGATCAGGTAAAAGCGGCGAAGTCCTTCTCTGGCGAGTGCACTTTCCTGGTAACCGCTATACGCATCGCGAAGCGCCCCTGCATTTGCTGCCAATTGTTCCGGCACCGGTTGCAGGACTTGCAGGTAACGCATCCTGCTGCCCAGTGAATCGAGCGAGCCGTTTCCCAGGATGGCCACGACAACGCGCAATCTGAAATCACCTACTGCGCTTGCCCCTGCGCCATATTCCCCCTCAATGATGCTGAAACCATCGAAGGTTTTTGCGCGAGTGATCATAGCTCGCGTTGGCAACTCTGGCGCCAGACGGGTAAGCCTTCCGCCAACTGTTGCGATCAGACGCCCATTTTCCGAGACCACCAGCACATCCTGCAACTGCTCGCGCTCGGCAATTTTTGCCAGTTGCGAGACCATTGCAGCATCAGATACGTCAGTGAGTTCCGAAGCCACTCGACGCGAGCGAGACCGCAGGTCGGCGAGCGAAGCCTCCAGCGCACCACGACCAAGTTTCAGGCCGGACTCCAGCGCCGATTCCACTTCCACGTTGAACCAGGATTCGATGGAGCGAGAAACGAACTGCACCGACACCATGTAGATGATGATGCCGGGCACGATCCCCATGACTGTAAACAGCAGCACCAGCCGGGTCATCAGCTTTGACCCGAAGCGGCCACGACGATATCGGCTGTAGAGCCGCGCCAGAAGGAAAGACACCAGCACAAACAGGGATGCGCCTACCGCGAGATTCGCACCAAAAATCCACGAGTAATAGTCTTCAAAGAGCCGCGCATTCTCGCTCGAGGCTGCCAGCAGGAAAAGCAGTACGCCTACTGTCAGCGCCGCGGCGAACAGCAGGTAGCGAAGTGCACGCTTCACTTGCCTTCAACCTTGTAGTTGAAGTTCGACCAACCTGAGGACAGTCGCCACTCGTCATTGCTCATTGCACTGACCTGAATGGGCTTGGGCAGCTGTGAAACGTCGAGACCGAGCTGAACCGCCACAGTGTAGACAGCATCGCGGGTGAGCGCGCTGCTATCGCCGATCACCCAGCGACCGGGTCGACGCAGCAAGGCCAGCATGTCGTCCAAGCGAGAGAAATTGCGGTGCAGATTGCCATCAATGGAGACGCGGTAGCGCTCCGTCAGCAAATTGTAGGAGAGTCTAAAGGTGCGGGTTGACTTGATTGCCACTTCATCAAACCAGTACCAGCGCGGTCGTGATACCTGAACCTGCAAAGTGAAATAGAGCGGCACGCCGCGCATCAGCGCTTCCTCGAGCGTGCGTGAAAGTTCAACCGAAAAGCTCGACGCAAGGCGATAGCCCTCATCGCTGGCTTCGATGTTCGCATCCACGAGCTCAATACCCTCGCCCGCCAGCGCTGTCGGTGGAGACAACAAAACCAGCAGGGCCAGCGAAAAGCTTATGAAGAGTCGATGAATCACACAGGCGGGCGGAGCGATGCCCCACGGAAAATTTGGTGAGATGGTATCAAACTGAGGGCTTTTGGAGTAGCGCGTAGAACAGCCCGTCGTGGTCCTGATCAGGGTCAGCAATTGGAAGCAGCTGCCCTGGCGCAGCAAGCGCCAGGGCCCCGTGGCGCTCAACCAGACGTTTTGCCTGATCCGCGGATTCTTCGGGCCATACTGAGCATGTCACGAGTAGCAGTTTGCCGCCAGGCTTGAGCATGTCCCAAAGGTTGTCAAGAATCGCGGCCGAATGCGTAGCCAGCTTGGTCGCATCTTCGGGTCGGCGTAACCAGCGAATATCAGGATGGCGCCGCACAATGCCTGATGCCGTACAGGGCACATCGGCAAGAACACGGTCAAAAAGACAACCGTCCCACCATGCCCGTCTGCTTGCATCGGCGCACAGCAGGCGCGCGGACAAGCCGAGCCGCTCAAGATTCTGCGCCACGCGTGCTAGTCGTTCCGGATCCTGATCGATGGCGGTCAGATCAATATCGGCCAATTCGAGCAGATGTCCGGTCTTCCCGCCCGGGGCCGCGCAGGCATCCAGCACACGCATGCCCGCCTTCACATCCAGCAAGGGCGCCGCCAATTGCGCCCCAGCGTCCTGGACTGACACCAGGCCTTGCATGAATCCCGGTATCTCTGTCACCGGCATTGGCCGCTTGATTCGTACGGCTGAAGGGCCAATTGCCTCAGCTGCCAAACCATGCTGTGCGAGCAGCGTCAGATAGTCCGCCACGCTGCTCTTGCGTGCATTCACGCGCAAGCTCATGGGCCCTTGCAGGTTGCCCGCTGTCAGCAGCGATTGCCATTGCGCTGGCCATGCATTGCGCGCCTTGTCTATCCACCAGCGCGGATAATTCCATTGCGCAGTTTCGTCATTTTGCAGTTGCTGCAGCAACTGCTCTCGATCGCGTGTGTAGCGGCGCAATACTGCATTCACCAGACCTTTGGCCTTAGCCAGTTCGCGGTCTGCGCCGCAGGCCGTCACCGTCTGGTCTACCAGAGTGTGTTCGCTAAAGGCGGGCTCGGTGTCGGACAGCAGTGCCAGCGCACAGCACAGCAGACTGTGCAGTCGCGCTTGCTGAAGAGGCTTATCGGTCAACAGTGCAAGTAATGCCAGACTTCGGCCCCAGTGACGCATGCTGCGATAACTGAGATCCTGTATCGCGCCACGTGCTGGGCCAGTGGCACGCATCGCCTCAAAGCTCGAAGACAGCGCGCGCGGCAGCGCATTTCCGGCCTCGACCTGCGCAAGTGCGTGCGCAGCGCCCGTCAGTGCAAAAGCCAGTGATTCCGGTCGTAATTTCAAAACAATACTCTTAGCCGTTCACGCATATTTCGCATGAACGAGGTTAACAAGGTGGTGTTGATAACGCCTGATATTAGACGGTCTGTGAACATCAGACACCCCACATCACGAATTGCTTTTCACGCTGCGCTGCTCGTAACATTTCCAGTAACGGAAAAGCACGTGCGCCGAAGCTCACACCCGAACCAGCCATCTGATCGCCGAATTCGTCATCGGCGTTATCGGATGCGACGCTTTGCTTATTGGCATCAGGCGATCGTTTGCTCTCGGTAATTGCCGACTCGATACGTGCGATGGCCTCAGTGACTTCTTCTGCAGTAATCACGCCGCGATGCACGTCTTTGCCTAAAAGGTCGAGCAGTGGTTTGGCATGTATTTCATACATCAGTACATCGGCAGCAGATTTGGAGGTAAATGTAATCAACATGGTGGCGATATCTTTCGTCGTGTAGTGCGTCAAGGGCAGATAGACGCTGGAAAACATAGGTTTCATCAGAGGCCATCACAGCATATTCCCGCGAGGGCTCGGTAAACCAGGGGTTTGAAGACCGTTTTAATGCTATAAAAGTTTCCGGTTTTGCTTGCTCAGCGTTGTACGCACATGCGCTTGATCAGGTCATGGTGGTCCATCACGCGCTTGTGGGCTTTTCCGCAAACGGCGCAACACGAGATCGAGTACTCACGAAGGAAATCAGTGCGCCCAGCTGGAGCAGCAAGTAGACCGCCCATGCCATTCGGATGGCCGATGACTGAGACCCTCCATGCGACATGAATACATCAATCATTAATCCCATGCCCCATTGCAAACCAAAGGCACCAATGAAGAGCATCAGATTGAATGCGCTGTTGGCGCGCCCTGCCTGGGAGGAGGGAAAAGACAAACTGACGTGCGTTTGCGCTAGCGTTGTGACCGTCACGACCAGCGCGAAAATCAACCAGAACACCCACGTCCATGAATATGGGAAAAGCAGCATGGCCAATTGGATCAGCATCGATAGGGCCAGCCCGTAGGTCACGACCCTTAGGGCGGGTATGCCTGGTCGGCCGCCGTAGGACACGTAACGCGGTGCCCACCACGACAGTCCAAGATAGGAAAGCATCAAGAACAGATTGAATAGAAACAGCACTCGAGATGCTTCATCGACCGACAGCCCCAGCACATTGACCATCCACGGTCCTGCCCACAGGCTCTGTATCGCCATGAAACCGCCTTGATACACACCACTCAGCCAGGCCATGCGACGGAAATAGGGATCGGAAAAAATTGCCCGGTATCCTCCTGTCCCCGCCGGTGGCATGGGTATCCTTGATTGCTGTTGCAGCATTTCGCGCTCCACGGGTTTGAGACGCAAGAAGAGCAAGGCGGCCGCTAGGATAATCATGGCTGACATTGCCCAGAACACACCGCGCCAGCCAATCACGGGCAAGAGCATGGCAACGGGCACGGTCGTCGCCAGCGCGCCGCAGGTGCCGAATACCAGCATCCAGCTAGCCAGCCGAATCTGTCGCTCAGGGGGATACCAGACCCGGTAGGCTTTGAGCGGGGCCATCAGACAGGCAGAGACACCGATGCCAATCAACGCGCGACCCAGCCACAAGCCAGCAAGCGAGTCGCTCGAGGCAAATATGGCCGCACCTAACGCAGCAAACGCGAGTAGCGCCGACTCTGTGCGTCGCGGGCCGTACTTGTCCAGCCACACACCCAGCGGTAATTGCAGGCAGGCGAAGCCTACAAAATACGCCGACGACAATAGGCCCAGATCAGCATTCGAGAGCTGCACGTCCGCCATCAGCGCCGGTGCGATCACGGCATTGATCGCACGGAATGCATAGGACAGGAAGTAGGCAGCGGCGAACACCATCACCACACGCGTACCCAGTCTGCCGTGCAGATAGTGCGGCGTATCGCCCATTTCAGTTGAGCGCAAAAGAACTCAGAAAGGTATCAGCAGTGTCCGCACTGAGCTTTTCTTTCGGGCCCAGTGCAATCACCTGAAACACCCGAGTCTCGCGCTGAAAGAACCGCGCGAAGAGCGCCAGCGGTGTTCCCGTCTGACCAGACTTGCCCGTCGCGTGAACCTCAACTGCTGTGGCTCCACCCTTGACGTTGACTGATTTTTGCTCAACGATTTCGCCCTGTATATTGCGCGTCATCCCCGTCTGCATGGCGAGCAGCGCCTTGGCACGCTGCGCTTTATCGTCAATCACCGCTGTGGCGACGGCAAAGCTCACGCCGTCGGCTTCGGCTGCGGTCATCGTCATCGGGACCTGCAATCCATCCAGATTGACAGTGCGATCAAACGAGGAAGGTTTTGCCGGGAACAGCACGGTAAATCCGGCGTCGTTGTTGCGGGCCTCACGCCAGTTCAGTGCCGGATCGCAGCCGGCCAACGATGTTGCGAGCACGCAGAGTGTTAAAAGCGCCAATAGTCGCGAAGATCGCAACAGTAGAGGAAGTTTGATCATGGACGCGATGGTAACAGCAGCCTGAGATATCAAGACCGGTTGGTGCTCAGTGCCCGCCGGTATTGGATAGCTTCTGATACATGTGCCGCATCAACCGTGGGCGTGCCGCTCAAATCGGCAATCGTGCGTGCAAGCCGCAAAACACGATGATAGGCCAGCGCTGACCAATTCAGTCGATCAATCGCAGTCCGCAATAATGATTCTGCTGATGCTTCCGGCCGACACCATTCATCGATTTCCTGCACGCTCAGTCGCGCATTGGCCTTTTGCTGTCGCACTTGCTGCCGCTCGCGTGCACTGGCGACGCGCTGCGCGATCAAGGCCGATGCTTCTCCCGGTGCAGTGCTCATAAGTTCCTCAGTGGTCAGCGCGGCGACCTGGATTTGCATGTCGATGCGGTCCATCAGCGGTCCGGAAATTTTCCCCTGATAGCGTGCAATCGCATCGGGCGTGCAGCGACAGGCACGTGTCGTATCTCCCAAATAACCGCAAGGGCAGGGATTCATCGCAGCGATTAATTGAAAACGACAGGGAAATTCGCCTTGTCGAGCGGCGCATGAAATAGTGATGTGGCCAGATTCCAGTGGCTCGCGTAAGACCTCTCTCACCTTGCGATCACATTCCGGCAACTCATCCAGAAACCGCACGCCGTGATTGGCGAGCGAGATTTCACCGGGGCGAGGCACGCTGCTCCCGCCCACCAGCGCAACCCCCGAGGCGGTGTGATGCGGCGAGCGATACGGCCGTTGACGCCAGCGACGCATCGTGAAACTGCCGGCCAGCGATTGCACAGCTGCCGTTTCCAGTGATTCGGCATCGCTCATCGGCGGCAGAATCCCTGGCAATCGAGCAGCGAGCATGGATTTCCCACTGCCCGGTGGTCCCACCATTAATACACTGTGACCACCCGCCGCCGCAATTTCCATCGCGCGCCGCGCATGCAGCTGGCCGCGTACCTCGGCGAAGTCCGGAATGCTCTGCGGATCAGTAGCCTTGGGGGGCGGAGCGCTCGGATATCAGGCGCGCGCTGGCATCAGACGCAGCAAAAAGCGCACAGACCCGCAGCACACTATCTGCCGGATACACCCGCGCACCGGGGACCAGCGCCGCTTCGGCGGCATTCGCGCGCGGCAGAATGAAAGCGCGCCGGCGGCCGTCTTCCTGCCGGTGCATCGCAAAGGTCATTGCCAGCGCCGCGCGTATGGGCCGCAGTTCTCCCGAGAGGGACAGCTCACCCGCAAATTCGTAATCATCCAATTCCGTGGCAGGTACCTGACCTGATGCAGCCAGTATTCCCAGCGCGATTGGCAAATCGAATCGTCCCGATTCCTTGGGCAAGTC
>SYFN01000259.1 GCA_005800405.1 Burkholderiales bacterium | reverse complement strand
CGGCAGGTCATGATCTGAACTATGTGGCGCTCTCCGGTGCGCTGCACGCAATGGGAACCGAGAGTACGCCACCGCCCGTACCGCTCAATCTCATCGGCGACTTTGGCGGTGGTGGTTTGATGCTGGCCTTCGGTATCGTGTGCGCACTGCTCGAGGCAAAAAAAACGGGCCAAGGTCAAGTGATTGATGCTGCAATGACGGATGGCGCAGCGCTGCTATCGGCTATGTTTTACGGCTTCAAGGCCGGCGGCGCATGGAAGAACACACGTCATGCCAATTTCCTCGATGGTGCTGCGCATTTCTACGATAACTACCGCTGCGCGGACGGCAAGTATGTGAGCGTGGGCGCCATCGAACCCCAGTTCTATGCGCTACTACGCGAGAAAATCGGTGCCACCGATACCGCCTTTGATACGCAGAATGACAACGCAGCATGGCCCGCTTTGAAAGAAAAAACTGCAGCACTATTCGCAATGAAAACCCGAGACGAATGGTGTACTCTGCTCGAAGGCAGCGACGCCTGCTTTGCGCCCGTGCTGGATTGGGAGGAAGCGATTCATCATCCGCACAATCACGCACGCGAAACCTTCATCGAGATTGATGGTGTAACTCAGCCTGCGCCGGCACCACGCTTTTCTCGTACGCCGCCAGCACCACCCGCGTCCATTGCCGCTGCGGGTGAACACAGCGAAGCGATTCTGCGCGACTGGGGAATTGATGACGCGACCATCACCCACTTGCGCGCCAGTGGCATCATCTGATTTTAGCGACGGACTCTCGATGACCGAACTCGTTCGTATCGTGCACCACACCAGCGGCATCGCCGAAGTCATCCTCAACCGGCCCGAGAAAATGAACGCACTCGCGTCCGCCATGTTTGCTGCAGTCATCGATGTCGGTGAATCGCTGATTACCAACAGTGGCGTACGTGCCGTCGTGCTGCGTGGCGAAGGTCGTGCATTTTGTGCGGGTCTTTATTTGGTCAATTTCGAGAACATGAAAGCGGGCATCGACATGATCGATCCGGCCCGACTTATCGAACGCACCCATGGTGACGCCAACAATTTTCAGCGCGTTGCCACCGTCTGGCGCGATATACCGGTGCCCGTGATCGCAGCACTGCAGGGTGTCGCTTTTGGTGGCGGTTTGCAGATTGCACTTGGCGCCGACCTCAGACTCGTCACTGCCGACATCAAAATGTCGGTGATGGAAATCAAATGGGGACTGGTGCTCGACATGGCCGGCATGCTCTTTATGCGTCAGCTTGTCCGTGCTGATGTGGCGCGCGATCTGATCTACATAGGGCGTATCGTCGGTGGTCTCGAAGCGGTGCAGCTCGGGCTGGCCACGCGCGTCGTCGATGATCCGCTCGCCACTGCCTTGCATATGGCACAAGAGATGACCGAGCGAAGTCCACTGGCGCTGCGTGCGGCCAAGCGCATGCTCAATCAATGGGGTAACGCCAGTGATGCCGACTTGCTGCTTGCCGAGGCCGATGAGCAAAGCCGGCTGATCGGTCGCGCAGAACAAATGGAAGCAGTTCAAGCCAATATCGAAAAACGTCCGCCTGTGTTTCATGATCCGGAATAAACCATGACCAACCACGACGCCATACAACTCAAGATCGCCAACGGTATCGCCACGCTCACCTTCAACGAACCGTCCAAGCTCAATGCGTTATCGGTGAGACTGATCGACGGCTTGATGTCCACCATCGAACAGCTGCGTGCAGGCCCTGGCGTGCGCGTGTTGCAGCTCACCGGTGCCGGCAAAGCCTTTTCTGTCGGCGCAGATCTGACTGGCATGCATGCGCAAGCCACGCATGTGGGCGAACAGACTCGGGGCGAATGGACCGACGATCAGATGCGAACGCGTCACAACAAAGTGATTGCCGACTTGCGCAGCCTGCCCTTTCCCATCCTGACGATATTAAACGGCCCCGTTGCAGGCGGTAGCGTGGGCATTGCCTTTGCTGCCGACATCGTGATTGCAGTTCGCTCGGCTTATGTCTACCTGCCTTTCATGTCGGCGTTGGGCATCGTGCCCGACATGGGATCGAGCTGGTTTTTACCGCGCTTGATCGGTACGGGTCGCGCAACGGCAATGACCTTGTTGGGCCAACGCATCAGCGCCGAGCAGGCCGCTGCCTGGGGCATGATCTGGTCTTGTGTGGACGACGATGCGCTGGCTGAAGAAGCAGCGCGCATCACCCAGCGCCTTGCGAACTTGCCCGAGCATGCAGCAACCGAAACACGGGCTATTTTTGATCAATCACTGAAAAACGATTTGCAGCAGCAGCTTGATTATGAACGCGCTCGGCAGCATGAATTGATCGATGGGGCGGCGTTTTCCGAGGGCGTACGCGCATTTCTTGAAAAACGTCCACCCGTATTTCCCCGTACCTAAACTGATAGCCGCATCACGCAACGAGGTTTACATGTCTATTGATTTACGCCCCTCGTGGATGAACGAAGAGCTGGATCTGTTCCGCGATAACGTGGCACGCTTTCTTGATCATGAAGTTGCCCCGCAGGACGAAGCTGCGCGCAAGCAGGGTCATGTGGGTCATGCGATCTGGCGCCGTGCCGGCGAGCTTGGTCTTTTGTGTGTGAATGTACCCGAAGCATTCGGCGGTGGTGGCGGTGACTTTCGCCACGAAGCGCTATTCGACGATCAGATGGCACGTCGTGGTCTGACCGGCATGGCGACTTCGGTACACAGCATCGTCGCGCAATATTTTGTGCATCACGGTACACCCGAACAGCAGCGTACCTATTTACCCAAACTCGCCAGCGGCGAGCTCGTCGGTGCAATCGCCATGACCGAGCCTGGTGGCGGCTCCGACCTGCAAGGTATACGTACTCGCGCAGAGCATCGTGGTGATACTTACGTCATCAACGGTGCAAAGACGTTCATCACGAATGGCTATCTGGCTGGTCTGGTACTGCTCGTTGTAAAAACCGACCCCCAACAAGGTGCGCGTGGCATCTCCATCCTGATCGTAGAAACCAAAGACCGCGCCGGCTTCAAAGTAGGCCGTATACTCGACAAAATGGGCATGAAATCACAAGACACGGCTGAGTTGTTTTTCGATGATGTGACGGTGTCAGCAAGTGCCGTATTAGGTGGTGTCAAAGGTCAGGGATTCTTTCAGCTGATGTCGGACCTGCCCTATGAGCGCGCCATTATCGGTGTTACCGCGGCAGCAGCCATTGAGGGTGCGCTGGAAATGACACTGGCCTACACCAAAGAGCGTCATGCCTTTGGCAAGTCACTGTTTGATTTTCAAAATACCCGATTCAAACTCGCCGAGATTGCCGCCATCGCCAAAGCCACGCGGACCTTTGTCGACCGCTGTGTCGAAGATCAGGTCGCGGGCAAGCTCGATACCGTGACTGCCTCGATGGTCAAGATGTGGGCGACCGAGCAGCAAGGTAAAGTGCTGGATGAATGTGTGCAGCTCTTTGGCGGCTCTGGCTATATGAACGAGTATCCGATTGCGCGCATGTTTGCCGATGCGCGGGTACAACGCATTTACGGCGGTACCAACGAGATCATGCGCGAAGTGATTGCACGAGGACTTTGAATAATTGATCTCTACTATTGGCCTACGCCCAATGGCTGGAAAATTTCGATTGCGCCCGAGGAGCTGGCGCTGGCTTATCGTGTTGTACCCGTCAATCTGGGCAAGGGCGAGCAATTTGACCCTGCGTTTTTGCAGATCAGCCCCAACAACCGCATACCGGCTGTGGTGAATCGCGCGCCCGCGGATGGCGGCGCACCCGTCTCGGTATTCGAGAGCGGCGCGATTCTGCAATATCTCGCTGATAAATCCGGTCAGCTGCACCCAACTGACTGGCGCAGCAAGCTGGGCGTACAGCAGTGGCTGATGTGGCAAGTAGGTGGCCTCGGGCCTATGCTGGGTCAGCATGGTCACTTCAAACTCTATGCCCCCGAGCAGCTGCCGTATGCGATCGAGCGCTACGCGACGGAAACGCAAAGACTCTACCGGGTACTTGATACCCAGCTCTCGCAAAGTACTGCGTATCTGCTTGGTGAGTACAGCATCGCCGACATTGCGATTTTCCCGTGGATCATGACGCATAAGGCGCAAGGTTTGACCCTGGATGATTACCCCGCCATCCAACGCCGGTACGAGCCCGCGATGCCGTACAGCGCGGGCTTGCCGTGGGCCGGGAATACCGTCAAAAAACCATAGATGAAGAAGCCCGCAAACATCTGTTCGGTGTGCAGAGAACGTCATGATCACCTACTACTTTGATATTTCCAGTCCGTGGACCTGGCTGGCGTTCAGACGGTTGCAGCGCATGGCTGCCGAGCTCAACACCCGCGTCGACTGGAAGCCAATTCTGGTCGGTGGCGTCTTCAACGGCGTCAATCCCAGTGTCTATGAATTTCGCGAACGCGGTGTCCCAGCCAAGCAAGCCTATCTGCGCAAAGACCTTGCAGACTGGGCGCGTCATGAAGGCATACGCATTCTTTTCCCGCCACCGATATTTCCGGTCAATAGCGTCAAGGCCATGCGAGCGAGTTTGTGGCTGCAGCGACAGGACAAGCTAGAACCGTTTGCTGCCGCTGCCTTTGAAGCGTACTGGACCCACGATCAGGATATCTCGAGCGAGACGGTACTGCGTGGCTTGTGCGAGCAGATCGGCATTGATGCCACGACGCTGCTTGACGGTATTGCCGAGCCGGTTATCAAGGCACAATTGAAAACCAATACCGATGCGCTGATTGCGCGCGGCGGCTTCGGCTCACCGACCTTCTTTGTCGGCGATGATGACATGTACTTTGGTAATGACAGGCTCGAATTGGTACGCGACGCAGTTCTGTCGCCACGACGATAAGAAAAACAACATCCCCCTAGCCGAGGCAATGCAGTGCATCGCAATCAGGGGAAAGTCCCATCAGGCCCCGCAAATACGCGCTTTGGCCTCGGCATATTCCCGCTGAAAACGCGCAACCAGCACCGCCGCAGGGACCACTTCCCGCACAGTGCCTATGCCCTGACCGCAGCCCCAGATATTTTTCCATGCCTTGGCGCTGGCACCGCTTTCTCCGCTGCTGAAATTCATCTTGCTGGGGTCACTCTGGGGTAAATTGTCCGGATCCATGCCAGCGTTTCTGATGCTGCCCTTGAGGTAGTTACCATTCACGCCCGTATAGAAATTGCTGTAAACGATGTCGTCTGAATTGGATGTTGTAATCATCTGCTTGTAACCATCGACCGCACGTGCCTCGTCGGTCGCGATAAACGCTGAGCCGATATAGGCAAAATCAGCACCCATCGCCTGCGCTGCGAGGATAGCGCCACCTGACGCAATTGAACCAGAGAGCGCCACCGGACCGCCAAACCATTCGCGAATTTCCTGGATCATGGCAAACGGACTTTTCACGCTGGCGTGACCACCTGCGCCGGCGGCCACCGGAATCAGGCCATCAGCGCCCTTTTCAATCGCCTTATGCGCATAGACGTTATTGATCACGTCATGCAAAACCACACCTCCCCAGCTGTGCACCGCCTGATTCACATCTTCGCGCGCACCCAGACTGGTGATGGTAATGGGTACCTTGTATTTTGCGCAGACCTGCAAATCATGTTCGAGGCGATCATTGCTCTTGTGGACGATCTGATTGATCGCAAACGGCGCGGCAGGACGATCGGGATGAGCCTTGTCATGGGCCGCCAAAGCCTCGGTGATTTCGGCAAGCCATTCATCAAGCTGGGACGCCGGCCGCGCATTCAATGCCGGCATGGAGCCGACAACGCCGGCGATACACTGCGCGATTACGAGCTTGGGATTACTGATGATAAAAAGCGGACTGCCAATCACAGGAAATTCAATTTTCTGAAGGGTTGGCGGCGAACTACGAACAGGTACAGTCATATTGCCTCAATAAGCAAGTGAATAAAAAAATTCAAGGTGGTCAGAGCCTGTTTGTAAATCGACTAGGCGCTCATCCGGTTTTTCCAGGTCTGACTCCGGGATTACTTGTAATTGCCTAATTCTTTCCAGCGCCCGCCCTCGACGATGGACATACGGGATTGTGCGCTGCCCAGACGACGGGTTGCGCTCCAGCTGTAGACGGGGCTTTCGAACATAGGATATTCCACTTTACCAATCGACTCCATCGCTGCGATGAAGGACTTGGTATCCAGTGCAGGACCCGCTTTTTGCGATGCTCGCGCAAACAGATCAATCATCATGTAACCCAGCTCGGATTGTATCGTGGGCTCAGAACCGTCAAATTTTGCCTTGTATTTGGCGACCCACTCGCGCAATGCGGGCGATGATGCACCATCGTAGGGTGTCTGCAACAGGCTCACGGCATAAAATCCCTCAGCAGCTTTACCACCGAGCTTGGGAATCAACTCGGTGAAGGTGACATAGGATCCCATCATGGTGGCCGTCATACCCACCTTGCGCGCCTCACCCAGAATCGCGACCGTATCGCGAACAAGCGTACCCATGATGACAAAATCACAGCCTGTTGATTTGAGTTTGGCGACTTGAGAAGAAAAATCGGTCGCACCGCGCTTGTAAGTGGTTTTCTCCAACAACTCGACACCAATCGTTTTTAATCCAGCCTCGGCACCACCCAAGACCTCAACACCATAATCATCATCTTGATAAATGATGCATGGCTTACTGGCCTTTTTAGCCTTGTACAGCTCGGGTGTTTGTACCTGCATGGTCGAAAAATAAGGTGGCAGCAGCGCAAATTTCAATGGATGCGGTGGCTCGAACATATCGCGCGAACCCGTGGTCGGCAAGAAATTAACGATGTTCTTTTCAAATTGAATCGGCATGGCCGCATTATTGTGCGCTGTGCCCATATGTCCTACCACTATGAAAACCTTGTCCTGATTCACCAGCTTCTGTACTGCCAACACGGATTTTTTTGGATCGTAAGCTGAATCTTCTACCAGTAGCCGGATCTTGCGACCATGTACGCCACCCTGCGCATTGATTTCTTCTACCCGCATCTGCATGCCATTACGCACCCATTTACCGATTGATGAGATCGGACCAGACAAGTCTTGTATCGAACCAATCAAGATCTCGTTACTACTCACACCTTGTACCTGCCCCCACGCCGATGGCACCAGCAGCATGGCGGCGATCACACTCCACAATTTGCTATTTTTCATATTGGTCTCCTAATCTATTTTTTAGTTTTGATACATTTTTTCAATCTGCTGCGCATACTTCGCTTCTACAAATTTGCGTTTCAATTTCATTGTTGGCGTCAGCTCTTCGTCTTCGGCGCTGAGCTGGGTATCCAGCAGCCAAAAAGTTTTTATCTGCTCGACTCGTGCAAACTTCTTGTTCACCTTGGCGACCTCAGCCTGAATTAATTCCACCACTGCCGGTGCCGTTGTCAGGCTCGCATAATTGGAAAAAGGTACATCATGATCCTGCGCGTACCGCTCCACGTTTTCCTGATCAGTCATAATGATCGCAACCAAATAAGGACGCCGGTCGCCGATGACCACAGCATCGGTCAGGTAAGGTGAGAATTTAAGCTCATTCTCGAATTCACTCGGGGTGATGTTTTTTCCACCAGCTGTAATTATGATGTCCTTCATCCGATCCGTAATTCGAAAATAACCTTCCCCATCCATTGCTCCCACGTCGCCGGTATGCAGCCAGCCGTCGGCATCAATGGCCTCGCAGGTTTTTTCTGGTTGATTGAGATACCCCATGAATACATTCGGACCTCGAATCAATAACTCGCCATTGCGGGCATCGACTCGCACTTCCGTACCCGGCATAGCACGACCGATCGTACCCGAGCGGATGCCGTGTGGATCAACTATGGTACCCAGTGCACACGATTCGGTCTGCGCCCAGCCTTCGAGCATAGGCACGCCCAGCGACAGATACCAGCGAATCAGCTCAGGTGAAATCGGCGCAGCTCCCGTAGTCAAGTAGCGCGCGCGATGAATGCCTATCATTTTTCGAACATTATCCAAGGCTAGCCAGCGCGCGAGAATGAAACGCAACTTCAGACTGGCCGGGATGTTCCGACCTGACAAAAACAGATCGGCGACCTGTCCACCTACCTGGATACTCCATGCATAGACGGCACGCTGCAGTGGCGTACTCTCTTTGATGGCGATCGTCACTGCCGAATAAAATTTTTCCCACACGCGGGGCACTGCAAACAAGGTAGTCGGGGCAATCTCGCGCACGTTTTCCGGAACTGTATCGGGATTTTCAACAAAATTGAGCAGAGTACCGGTATGAATGGCTGCATAAGCACCGAGCAAACGCTCGGCAATATGACAAAGCGGTAAAAAACACATGCGCTGATCATGCGTATCTTGCGGCAATCCCTTCGCTGCATGACTGCACGAATACACCAGCCCTGCGTGACTGTGCATGGCGCCCTTGGGCTTGCCGGTCGTGCCCGATGTATAGACCAGAATGGCAAGATCTTGCGGCTGGCATTGCGCGACGCGCTTAGTCAGCAGCCCCGGCGACTGCGCGGCAAATGCGCGACCCCGCTCGCATAAGCGATCGAGACTGATCACCATCGCATCATCAAGGTCGCGCAGACCTTTCATGTCAACCACAATGATATGCCGCAGCTTTGGTAAATTCGCCCGCACCGCCAAGGCCTTATCAAGCTGCTCGTCATCTTCCACAAACAACACCACTGCGCTCGAGTCTTCGCACAAATACTGCAGCTGCTCGCTGGAATCTGTCGGATAGACGCCATTGGTCACGCCGCCACAGCTGAGTATGGCCATATCTGCCCACACCCACTCCATACGCGTGTTGGAGAGAATCGCAGCGCATTGATGGGCTTGTAAATCCAGACTCAATAAACCATGGGCTATCTCGCCCACCACTTGCCCCACTTGCTTCCAGGTCCACGACTCCCAGACACCCAATGCCTTTTGTCGCATCCAGACCTGATCACCCCGCTGGGTCACCGCATTCCAGAACATCGTCGACATGGTGTCGCCGTGCGCAAAGTCTGCCGTGTTCACCTCATGATGTGTTGCGGTCCAAAGCATCCCTTATCTCCAGGTCTTTTTCTTTTTCCAGCGGCGCTCGCCTCGCGCACCGGCTTCTTTCATGCCGAGATAGAATTCTTTGATATCTTCTTTCTCGCGCAACCGTGCGCAGGTATCTTCCATCACGATCCTGCCATTTTCCAGCACGTAGCCGAAGTCAGCTGTGTTCAAGGCCATGTTGGCGTTTTGCTCCACAAGCAAAATCGTCGTGCCGCGCTCGCGGTTGATGCGCACCACAATGTCGAAAATCTCCTTGGTCAAACGGGGTGACAGGCCCAGACTAGGCTCATCCAACAACATCAACTCCGGTGCTGACATCAAAGCTCTGGCGATAGCCAGCATTTGCTGTTGCCCACCCGAGAGCAGACCGGCATCCTGCTGACTGCGCTCTTTGAGCACCGGAAAATACGCAAACACCCGCTCGAGATCCCGAGCAAATCCATCCCGGTCCCTCCGTGTGTAACCGCCCATGTGCAAGTTATCCAGCACTGACAGTAGAGGGAAAACTTCGCGTCCCTCCGGCACCTGCACCAAACCACGCCGCACAATCTGTGCCGGATCCTGTGCCGTGATGTCTTCCCCTTTGAAACAAACCGTCCCTCTGCGCGGATCGATGATGCCTGAAATCGTTTTCAGAATCGTCGACTTGCCTGCACCATTGGAACCCAGCACGGTGGCAATCTGACCGCGCAGTACGTCCAGACTGATACCGCGTATCGCCTTGATCGGGCCATAAGCACTTTCTACGTTGGTGAGTGACAGCAGTGGAGTGGCTGCAGCAGTCATGTCTGCTCCCGGCGCAAGCTGCTGACATCATCGACGGAACCGAGATACGCTTCGATCACGGCCGGATCGCTTTGTACTTGTTGTGGCGTGCCAGTGGCAAGGACTTCGCCCTGATTCATTGCCAGTACGCGGTCCGAGACTTTCGATACCAGCGTCATGTCGTGCTCCACCATCAGCACAGTCACACCTAATTCCTCTTTGATGTCATCGATCCAGAACACCATATCATCGGTTTCTTCTACGTTAAGCCCTGAGGAAGGCTCGTCAAGCAATAACAATTGCGGTGCCGAACACAATGCGCGCGCCATCTCGACGATCTTTCGTATACCGTAAGGCAGATTACCGATGCGAACATCGCGGTGGTGTTGTAAATCGAGCAGCTCAATGATTTCTTCTACCTTGCGACGAGCGGCTATTTCGGCATCTCGCGCGCGCGACGTAAACAACAAGTCATGCCAGAAGCCGGTTTGGCGATGCGTATGGCGTCCGATAAGCAGATTTTGCAGAACCGTGGCCTGCTCGAACAATTCAATGTTTTGAAAGGTGCGCGCAATACCCAGGGCAGCAATGCGATGGGGTGCCTCTGCATTCAGATTTATCACGCCTTGCGCTGTGTGATACGCGATGCTGCCCGCCGTAGCCGCATAGATGCGGCTGATCAGGTTGAACACGGTTGTCTTGCCAGCGCCGTTGGGCCCGATCAAAGTGAATACCTCACCGCGGCGCACGTCAAAACTGACATCATTGACGGCTTTGACACCACCGAATTGCATCGAGAGATGACTTACCGCTAGCAGCAGATCATTCATGGTACGCCCCTCACTTCAAACGATCTGACTTGAGGAACGCCTTTTGGCGGCGGAACATATCCTGACGATAAAACGGAAAAATCTCCAGCCAAGCACGTATCTTCAGCCAGCGACCGTAAATACCAAGGGGCTCAAACAGGACGAACAAAATCAGAATCAAACCATACACAACGCTTTGCAAACCAGGCGCCTCACCGATCATCGCTGGCAAAAAATCCTTGCCAATCGCAATCAACTGCGGCATCACGATCAGGAAAATCGCGCCGAAAAAAGCACCGTGAATTGAGCCCAATCCACCGATCACCACAAGCATCAATAGCTCGATGGATTGCAACAGGCTGAACTGATCCGGCGAAATGAATTGCAGCTTGTGCGCATACAGCGCACCACCCAAGCCGGCCAAGGCTGCGGAAATCGCAAATGACAGCGTTTTAGTTCGCGCGATATGAATACCCGTGCTCTGGGCTGATATTTCGGAATCGCGCACGGCGACAAAGGCGCGTCCGGTGGGTGCGCGTAACAGATTCATCACACCCAGCGTGGCCAGTACGGTGACGCTCAGACACAATCCATAAAACAGCACTGGCGTATTGAAGTTCACTGCGAACACAACCGGCGGCTTGACATGCACTCCGGCATTTCCACCGGTGACCGACTCCCAGCGCGCGAGGATTTCTTCAAGAATGAAACCAAAACTCAGCGTGGATATCGCCAGGTAGATCCCTTTGACGCGCAACGCTGGCAAACCCACCAAAAAACCGACCACAGCGGTGATGAGCATGGCCATCATCATCGCGAGCGGAAACGGCAGACCGGCATTGACAAAAAATACTTGCGCGTAGGCGCCAACGCCCATAAAAGCACCATGGCCCATGGAGAACAAGCCGGCAAATCCGGATAGCAGCATGAGCCCCAGCCCAATCGTTGCGTAAATTAGTACAAAGGAAAGCTGCTCAAGCCAATATTGGGGAAGTACAAACGGCGCTAACAGCAGCGACAGCATCAACAGGCCATACCAGAATACATGACCACCATGACGTGCAAGCGCAATATCCTGTTCGTAGCGGGTTTTGAAAAGAAAGCGCATCGTATTGGCTAGACTTTCTTGCGCAGCTTCTCGCCGAACAGGCCATTGGGACGGACCATCAACACGATCAGCACCACGACGTACGCACACACGTCCTTGACACCTTCGGGCAAATAAAATCCGGACAGGGATTCAGTCATACCAATGACCAGCCCGCCTGCAATGGCACCAGGCAAACTGCCAAAGCCACCGACTACGGCAGCCGGGAAGGCCTTCAAGCCGATCATGCCCATGTTGGAATGCACGAACGTGATTGGCGCGAGCAGCATGCCGGCCACAGCAGCAACTGACGCTGCCAGACCCCAGACCAGTCCATTGATACGACGCACAGGAATACCCATGTAATAGGCAGCGAGCTGATTTTGTGATGCAGCCTGCATCGCAATGCCGATGCGCGCGAAACGAAACAGCGCAAACAGCACACCGCACAGCAAGACGGTCGCCACGATGATCACCAGATGTTCGGCACTGAAGTTCGCCTCACCCAAAGCTATCAGCTCATCCTTGTAGGGCGCATCAAGAGGCAGCGTATCGGCACCGACACCCGGCACCATGGTGATGATGCCGCGCGCCAAATAACCAACACCGATAGTCAGCATGACAATTGTGAAAGCGGGCTCACCCAAAATAGGACGTATCGTTATGCGCTCGAGCAAAATGCCAAACAAGGCGAGCAAAACCATCGCAATAGGCAAGGCCAGCCAGAACGACAGTCCCAGACCCGATACCAGGGCCAAGCCGGTAAAGGCACCCAGCATCATCAGGTCACCCTGAACAAAGCTGACGGTTTCAGTGGCTTTGTAGATCAGCACAAACCCCAGCGCAATCAGGCCGTAGATACAGCCTTGCGCAATGCCGCTCAACAGTAATTGCATCAATAGCACCGTGTCTCCTCGGGCTTTGGCAGCGCTACGTCGGTTCCGATTATTTTTACGCGACGACGCTCGTTATTTTTTTGAAAATAGTAGTAGGACTTTTATTCGCTGCTTGGCCGATTGTGGGCTATTTCCGCATTTTGTCCAAATAGGGGATGTTGAATAAATGCACCTCGCCCAATGCGAGAAGGGAGCGATCTCGTTAATTCGATCGTCAGGCAAGAGTGGCGCAGGCAGGACAGTCCAAGAGAATCGGCTTTGTAGCGCGTCTGCCAGATCATGAGAAAAAATGCTGACCACCCGATACGGCATGCATTGTAAAAAAGCGCTGCTTAAATAAATGCTGCAATTTTTGGGGCAAGATCAATGGCGCTAAGACCTTGATCTTAATGATCCCCGCGTCGCACAGCTGCGCTGGCTCGCCGTAAAACGCGGATGTATTGAGCGTCTCCTTAATTTTCACAGGCAATTTGCAGCTCTTCCTCGGCGACCGTCTCAGGCTTGATCGGCAGCCAATCCAGCTCGGCGTACTTGATCTTCAGTGAGCGAATAACATTGCCCGTTGCCAGTTTATCGGCGTAGAAAAACGCTTGAACCAACGCATGAAATCTCTTTTTGCAGTCAAATGCATCATAGGTCTTTATTGATAAAAAATCTCCGAACCCATCTTCTCTGGCTTCAGGAAAATCCGTCATCGTCCACATTTTAACGATGTTTCCCACTCTGACCTTCGTTGTCTTGTCGTGATAAACAACTTGCTCGGGCGCCCCTGAAGTTATCTCCAATTCGGCCCACGACATCGAGCAAGTCATGAGCAGTAAACAGCATAGCGTTCGTTTCATATCGGTTGCCCCTTGTTTTCTCACAGATACAATCATGAACAGAGAAAATATTATTAATTAAATAATTATTTTGGTGGGCTTGATTACTGTATAAATATACAGTAATCTCACCCCATGTCGGATTTATCCCAAAGCCTTGTTTTATCTCTCCCCAGCGCCTCAACAGCCGCTGCGGATCAGCTTATTGACAGTCAATCAGGCAATACTGCCGCTTTACCTCTGACACTTGACGATCTTTTAATACCCAGACCGGCATCGACGATCATTTTCCCAGTCCGTGATCCCTGTGCGGATCAGTATGCGCTCAGACCCGGTGATCTGCTTGTTGTTGACCGAGCAGTCAATCCCGCAGACCAGCAGCTCGTTATTATTTCAGCAAATAATGCGCTAATAATTGGGCGCCACCATTTACAATCAGCTAAGACTGCGCCTGATTCGCCAGACAAACCAGAAAATGGAATCAAACCGCTTCCCATCTGGGGCACGGTGACCTACATCATCCGGAAACAGTAAAAGCTGCTTGAGTGAGGTGCCGGAAGCATTCTGCGCCCGCCAATCTGACACCGGTCACGCAGTGTCGCCGGGGATCTGATTTTCACAGACTATGAGAGCGTTAGCAGGATTGAGAGAAACGCCGAGCACATTCACCTCGCTTGCCCAGACAGCGCCAGCCAGCGCTGCGCCAGCGTGGAATATCAAGGCTCAGACGTCGTTGCGTCAATCAAAACAATGGACACCATCGTTCAATGCGCATCGGTTTGCCTACCATCTATTAACAATCATCGCACTTCTTCTTGTTTGCTTTTCTGCACGCGCTGATCAACTCAAAGACTATCTGTGGACGCACCGCGTCCTGGTCACATTCTCGTCGGACAAATCGGCACCCGAGCGACTATCGATTATTCAGCAGATCGCGCAGCATTCTTGTGAGTTCAGAAAACGTGATCTCGTTCACATTGATCTCATCGCCGGCTCCGCTGCTTACCAAACGCTGAGCCAACAATTTTCAATAACGGACAAAGCATTCCGACTGGTCTTGGTCGGCAAGGATGGCAAAGTCAAACTCAATACCCACAACACCTCGATGAAAGAGCTTTTCACTTTCATTGATGCCATGCCCTTGCGAAAAAGGGAGGTTAGTACTGAGAAGTGCTGATCATGCGGTTCGCAAGTCAGGACTGCAGGTGAGATGAACGTGGCGTGCATCCCACCTGAGACGATGCGGCGTGAAGTTCACCGCTCGTCGTGATACAAAAATGCTTAGCTATAGGCTGCCCTTTCAAATTCTTCATAGGCTGCCATGTACGCGGGCTCTACGAAAGGCAAGGTCTGCGTCATGATGACGCCAGCGACGTTACTCTTCATATCAAACCAGTAGTGCGTGTTGAGTACTCCTGCCCAGCTCTGCGAACCAGCGCGACGCCGCCCCGGAATATCGACTTCATTACGCAGGAAACCAAAACTATGCGTCTTGGTCGTGCCCGGGAACGGATCGCAGTCGGCTGTAATGGGAGGCGCTGCAGTGACCATTTTTTCGAATTTGAGTGGTCCCATGTGATTCATTAGCATGCGCTCGACACTGGCTTGCTTCATCACGCGCTTGCCATCAAGCTTGCCTTTGTTGAGGAACATGCGCAGAAAACGCATGTAATCCTGCGGCGTCGAATACAAGCAGTGCCCCATGCCATAGACCTCAGGATTGGAGGGTGGTGCCAGTGGAAAATCGCCGAACTGACCATTCTCACCGCGCGCCTTCACGCCCGCGAGCCGAGACTGCATGTGCGGTCTGACTTCGACATCCGTGTCATTCATGCCGAGTGGCTCGAAGAGATTCGCCTTGAGGAATACATCGACACGTTGACCGCTGATTTTTTCAACCATCAGTCCCAACCAGTCGATGGATGGACCATAGCCCCAGCGGGTACCGGGATCCGTCATCATTGGATAAAACAGCGCGTCTTTGGTGCCCGCCAGAATCGAGGGACGTTTGGTTTTGCCGAGATACTCACCAGTTTCGGCACGCCAGAACTCATACTCCAGACCGGAGGTGTGGGTTGCGAGATGCCGTGCAGTGGCCTTGACCCTCGGTGCACGCATGCGCGGTGTGTCGCCGTCCCATCCCTCGAGTACCTGAATATCGGCAAACTCGGGCAGCACGTCCTGCACCGGTGTGTCGAAATCCATTTTGCCCTGATCAATGAGAATCATGGCTGCGGTGGAACCCACGCCTTTGGTCATGGAAAAAATACGGAACACGGTATCCGGTGCCGCTGGCTTCCCGGGCGCCGCATCACCGGAGGCACCGGCAAATGTCACGCCCGATGCTGCGCCGGTCATGCCAACCACAAAAGGAAAACGATTTGCTGCAACCGAATCATCGAGCACTTTTTGTAATCGACTCTTTCTGCCTTTCGCCTCTACCGGCATCGACATCAACGGCAAGGCCCCTGCGACACCGATACTGGCTGCAGTGAGCAGAAAATCGCGGCGAGAACTGTCTGTGTCTTCAACCGTTGGTGACTGGTTATTCCGGTTGCTGCTGTCCATCGGTGCCTCCGTTGATAAAAGTTATTTGAATGGATACGTGATTGCGCCGCTTTTTGATAGACGAGGCAAGTATCAAAACCGACTATATACCGTTAACCGCAGTTATCGAGAAATACGAAATGCCATCGCCTACCCGGATACCCGTTTTCCACCGGGAGCTAATCGAGTACGAAGATGTCCCTGCCTATCGCAAAAGGGTAGTGGGTTGACCTACATGAGCCGCGCATCTCTGAAATTTTTACACTGCATCAAAGCTGTGTGGATTATAGTTATCATATTTGTAATATTGCGAGCAGATTGGGTTCATGCTACGGTACCCCGACTCTGTAAACCACACTGCAGGGTATCCAGTACCGATGCCGGACAGCCGCCATTAGCCAGAGATTGCCCCATCTTTTTCTAACCCAGCACAAGCACCCCGCTCATGCTCTCTCCCGATTATGTTCGGCCTGCCAACCTGAACGATGCACTGCAGGCCCTCGCTTCACGCGAATGTCAGGTGCTGGCCGGGGGCACCGATGTCTTCCCGGCTTGCGGCGACAAGCCGGTCGCAGTCTCCCTGCTGGATATCACTGGCGTTCCCTATCTTGCAGGTATCACCGTAGAAGAAGATCGCTGGCGCATCGGTGCGACGACCACGTGGTCGACTCTGGTGCGCTCGCAACTGCCACCCCAGTTGCACGGGCTGCAGGCGGCAGCACGCGAAGTGGGAGGCATTCAAATTCAAAATGCGGGTACGTTGGCAGGTAATATCTGCAACGCCTCGCCCGCCGCAGATGGCGTACCGGCCTTGCTTGCGCTCGATGCCGAGGTTGAACTCAGTTCGCTGCACGGCACGCGCTATCTGCCGCTGTCGGATTTTTTGTTAGGCAGCCGCAAGACGGCGCGTCGGTCGGATGAATTGCTGACTGCGATTATCATCCCGCATCGACCGGCCGCACGATCGGCTTTTCTGAAACTGGGACATCGTCGCTATCTGGTGATCTCCATTGTCATGGTGTCCGCTGTGCTTGAGGTTGAGCACGGCGCCATTGCGCGTGCTGCGCTCGCGGTGGGTTCTTGTTCGGCAGTGGCGCGTCGCCTTCACGCTCTGGAAAAAAAATTGATCGGCCAGCCCGCGTCCTTGGCCGTGATGGACCACATCCACAAAGACGATCTTGCTGGTCTGTCTCCGATTCAGGATATTCGTGGCACCGCTGCCTACCGCATGGATGCGGCGTTGACCTTGGTGCGCAGAGCGGTGACGGAGGCGATGCATGAATAAGCCGCATGAGGTTCCGGTCGGGCAGACCTTGCCGATGTCCGTCAATGGCCGGCCCGTCGTGGTCCACACGCCAGCGCGCCGTCTGGCCGACACCTTGCGTGATGAACTCGGACTGACCGGCACCAAGATCGGTTGCAATGCCGGCGACTGCGGGGCGTGTACCGTGCTGGTTGATGGTGAACAGATCTGCGCCTGTATCACGGCCACCGGGCAGTGTGCAGGGCGAGAGATCACCACCGTCGAAGGATTGGCACAGCAAGGCCAGCTGAGCCCGCTGCAGCAATCCTTCATCGACCATGGCGCAGCGCAATGCGGTATCTGCACACCTGGCATGCTGATGGCGGCCACGGATGTGCTTCAGCGTCATCCGCACCCGACCGAGCAGCAGGTGCTGGACGGGATAGGCGGTGTACTGTGCCGGTGCACTGGGTATCGAAAAATCGTGGAAGCCATACTCGCGGTATCGGACACTTCGGTGACGTCAGTGGCGCCTGTTCCCAATGCCGGACAGTCGGTTGGTGCGCGAGTTGCCCGTCTTGATGCGGCACCCAAAGTCACCGGTGCAGCGCAATTCGGCGCGGATCGATTTCCGCCGGGTTGTTTATGGATGCGCACGGTACGCTCACCGCATCAGCGTGCCCGTTTTGAAGTGACCGATATCAATGAGTTCTGCAAGCGTTATCCTGCAGTGGTTGCAGTACTCACCGCAAAGAATGTTCCCGAAAACAGTTTCGCCGTATTCCCCCAGCCCAAAGATCAGCCCGTACTGGCAGATGGCTTTGTGCGCATGCGTGGCGAAGCGGTGATGCTGATCATAGGCGAGCAGCACGGAGTGCAAAATATTCCCGAGTCAGCGTTGCCGATCCGCTGGGAACTCTCGGCGGCTACCGAGACGCCCGAGCAGGCCTTGTCGTTGGCGGAGCCTCCGCTGCATGATTTCGCCCAGGACAACGTGCTCTGCCGTGGTCGTGTGGTCAAGGGTGACGTTGATCAGGCGATGCAGCAGGCATCGCATATTGCCGAGGCCACTTACCAGACCCACTACGTCGAACACGCGTACATCGAACCCGAGGCAGGCTATGCCGACGTATTCGTCGATCAAGGTCGGGAGCGCTTGCGCGTTTTTGCCTGCACGCAGACACCGGTCATGGACAAGGAGGAAGTCGCGCGCATTCTGCAACTGCCACCGGAGGCGGTACATATCGTGCCCTCGGAGATCGGGGGTGGCTTCGGCGGCAAGCTGGATGTATCACTGCAACCGCTGCTGGCAGTCGCTGCCTGGACACTGAAGCGCCCAGTCCGTACGGTGTACAGCCGCAGCGAATCAATGGTGTCCACCACCAAGCGACATCCCTCCCAGATTCATGCGCGTTATGCGTGCGATGCCGAGGGCAAGCTGAGTGCGCTGGATTTTCAAGGTGATTTCAACACCGGTGCTTATGCGAGTTGGGGAAGTACCGTCGCTAATCGGGTACCGGTGCACGCCACGGGTCCGTATGCAGTGCTGCACCTGCGCGCACTGACGCGCGCAATTTTTACCAACAATGCGGTGGCCGGTGCGTTTCGCGGCTTTGGTGTGCCACAGGCGCACATCGTGACGGAAGCACTGATTGACGCGCTTGCAGAAAAAACCGGTATCGATCGCCTGGAATTCCGGCTGCGCAACGCGATTGTGGCAGGTCAAGCCACCGCGACCGGACAAATACTGTCAGCCAGTGTGGGCATGCGCGCTTGTCTTGAGGCTTTGCAGTTGGCCTGGCAAGAAGCGCAGGCGGCTGCGCAAGCGTTCAACCGAGGCGCCGAAAAAAATTCGACCTTGCGACGTGGTGTGGGCATTGCCTGCATGTGGTACGGCATAGGCAACACGGTGATCGCCAATCCATCGACCATGACTGGTTCACTGCGCGCGAATGGTCGCTTGTTCCTGTACAACGGCGCGCAGGAAATCGGTCAGGGCACGGCTACCATCATGCCGCAGATCTTTGCCGATGCCGTTGGCTTGCCGCTCTCTTTGGTGGATCAAGTAATGGGCGATACCGACCTGACGGAAGACGCCGGCAAATCCTCGGCATCTCGCCAGACTTTCGTATCGGGGAATGCCGCAAAATTTGCTGGCGAGGACTTGCGCCGGCAATTGCTGCAACTGCTGCAACTGGAAGAACCTGCGCGTCTGGAGGTTCAAGGAACGCTGCTGATCGGTCGCCAAAAGGAACTGGTGCGCTCGATCGAAGTGCATGCTCTGCCCAGTGACCCGCGTGGCGACGTGGCAACGGGTCGTGGTTACTTCAATCCACCCACCGTACCGCTGGATGCCGATGGTCAGGGTGTGCCGTATGCCACCTATGCGTTCGCCGCGCAGTTCGCCGAAATCGAAGTCGATCTGGCGTTGGGTACCCTGCGCGTGTTGCATGTTCATGCAGCGCATGATGTGGGCCGGGCAGTGAACCCGACGCAAGTCGAGGGACAAATCCATGGCGGCATCGCGCAGGGTCTGGGGATGGCACTCCTGGAGGAATACATCAGCGGACGTACCGACAACCTGCATGATTACCTCATACCGACAGCCGGAGACATACCGCGGATCACGGTCCACCTGATCGAAGATCACGAACCGCTTGGGCCCTATGGGGCCAAAGGTGTCGGTGAGCCTGCGCTGATTGCCACAGCACCCGCGATTCTCAACGCACTGCACCACGCCACTGGTGTGCGTGTACACACGATACCGGCGACACCCGATCGTGTGCGCGCCGCCATCCTGCAGCATCAACCGTCGGCCCAGTCGCATGACCGGACATAACCGAGTCAACCACAGTACCGATCATGCAGAGGCGTTGCCCTCTACAGAGTTCGAGGTGCGCGTGCTCGACAAATCGCGCCCGCGCAGCGAGGACATGGCGTGCAACAAGATCGAGTGCGATGCCTGTCCGGTGCTCTGTCAGATTACCGAAGGTCGCAGTGGCGCCTGTGATCGCTACGCCAATGTGCAGGGTGTACTGACGCGTGTCGATCCTTTGCTGCTCCTGAAATCCGGTGATCTGGCCGTCGAGATCGAGCACAGTGCCGAGCATGACTCTGCACGGGATACCGCGCAAAACAACACAAACGAAAAAACCGATGAAGTCTTCATCACCGGTGT
>SYFN01000027.1 GCA_005800405.1 Burkholderiales bacterium | reverse complement strand
CTTATTACGGCAATACATTCCTAAAAAGCGTCACTTATCTACGGTTACTGCTGCAGAGCTTAAAATGATCGAAGATCGATTGAATCACCGCCCCAGAAAACGATTGGGATTTAAAACCCCGCATCAGGTGTTTCATGAATCTCTAAACCGTGTTGCACTTAGTACTTGAAACCACGTCAGTTAAAAAATCAAATAGCGTAAGCTTTGCGCAGCAGAGACAAGGGGTGCGCCATCTCGGCTTTTTTCATGCCACCCTCTCCCATACCCTGGGCAATGTGGTGCCCTGCCAGCTGGCAGTCAGAAGAAACGTAATCTGGTTCATCATTGGCCATGGCCTTGAAGACCGGCTTGCCAATTTTCATCGACATCGCGTGGTACTCCTTCTTCACACCATAGGTGCCCGCATGACCAGAGCAGCGCTCGACCACGTTGAGTTTGGTATCAGGAACCAGTTGCAGCATGTCCGCTGTCTTGCGACCAATGTTCTGCACCCGCGAGTGGCAAGGGATGTGATAAGAAACATGCCCCAGCGAATCTTTGAAATCTGTCTTCAGCAAGCCATCGCGATTACGCGCCACGAAATACTCGAACGGATCCCACATCGCTTCCTTGACCAGCTGGGTATCAGCACAGTCAGGGAACATCAGTGGTAATTCCTGCTTGTACATGAGGGTGCAGGAGGGTATCGCCGTCAGAATCGCATAGCCTTCTTTGGCAAGATTGGCCAAATGCGGGATATTGATTGCCTTTTTCTCGGCCACACCTTGCAAGTCACCTTGCTCCAATTTGGACATGCCACAGCAGGCTTCTTTTTCCACCATCAGATACGGAATTTCGTTGTGATCGAGAATCGCCAGCAGATCATGACCGATGCCGGGTTCGTTGTAGTTCACGTAGCAAGTCGAATAAATCGCAACTTTGCCCGGCGTTTTGTTACCGTCCTTGACAGGATGCGCCGCCGAACGCTTCGCACCCGAGCGGAACTTGGTCGTGGCGAATTCCGGAAGCCAGGCTTTCTTGTCAACGCCGAGGACGTTTTCGAGAACGCCACGCGTGATTGCTGCCTTGTTCACTGCATTGACCGCCTGGGTGACGATAGGTATGCCCGCAAACATGCCAAGACCATCGGTATCAGAGAGGAACTTGTCGCGCGCCAGCACTTCGCCTTTTTTATACTTCAAGGCTTTGGCACGCAACATTAAGTGGGGGAAGTCGAGGTTCCACTCATGCGGCGGTGTATACGGGCATTTGGTCATATAGCAGAGGTCGCACAGGTAGCACTGGTCGACGACCTTCATGTAATCCTTCTTGTCGACGCCATCGACCTCCATGGTGTCGGACTCATCGACGAGATCGAATAACGTTGGGAAGGATGCGCACAGCGATACACAGCGGCGGCAGCCGTGGCAGATATCGTAGACCCGCTCAAGCTCTGCGTTCAGGGAGTCTTCATTATAAAAATCCTCGCTCAGCCAATCCAGCGGGTGGCGGGTCGGGGCTTCGAGGTTACCTTCTCGTGACATGTTTTGATCTCTTGCAGGTGATTAGGGTTGTGCAGAGCGCACGGCTAGGGCTTCATGCGCTCTGCACAACCCTCTTTGCTTTTGCTCGGAGGGTTGTACCAACGTGCTATCAGTCGACCAGTGCGTCGAGAGCCTTCTGATAACGGTTTGCGTGCGAACGCTCTGCCTTGGCCAGTGTCTCGAACCAGTCAGCGATTTCGTCGAAGCCTTCTTCGCGAGCAGTCTTGGCCATGCCTGGGTACATGTCGGTGTACTCATGCGTTTCGCCGGCAACCGCTGCCATCAGGTTTTGACGCGATGAACCGATCGGCAGACCCGTCGCTGGGTCGCCGACTTGCTCGAGGTACTCGAGGTGGCCGTGTGCGTGGCCGGTTTCGCCTTCGGCGGTCGAGCGAAACAGGGCTGCAACATCGTTTTGGCCTTCAACGTCAGCCTTGTTCGCGAAGTACAGATAACGGCGGTTTGCCTGCGATTCGCCGGCAAAGGCTTCTTTCAGATTGGACTCGGTCTTGGAGCCTTTCAACTTGGACATGTATATCTCCTATGAATTCATGGAACAACAGACCTCCATCACCAAAGTGATGCTGGAGGTATACGGCCTGGGTTGAAAACCGACCCATCGGTATCGGTGTTCGAGTTGGAGTATGAGGTCGGCAGCGCAAAAGCTCAAATTGGCTATCTCAATGCAGTCGATTGGGAAAAACTATTGAGATATAAATAATTGTAGATGAGAACTATTATCACTTCTGCAGCAGCAGAACGACCGCTTGAGCGGCGATGCCTTCCTCGCGCCCTTCCCAACCCAGACGCTCATTGGTCTTGGCTTTGATATTGATCTGGGCTTCGGAGATGGCGAGATCGGCCGCAATGTGAGCAATCATGCGGGGCAAATGCGGGGCCATTCTTGGCGCTTGCGCCATGATCGTGGCATCAATATTGCCGACTTCATAAGCCGCAGAGCGCACACGCTCCGCTGCCGCACGCAGCAGCATGCGCGAGTCAGCGCCGGCGAACTCCGGGTCCGTGTTAGGAAAATGTCGGCCGATATCGCCAAGACCCGCCGCGCCCAGCAGCGCATCCGTAATCGCATGGAGCAGAACATCCGCATCGGAGTGCCCGAGCAATCCGCTGCGATGAGGGATGGTGACGCCGCCAATAATGAGCGCCCGGCCCGGCACCAGCGCGTGACAGTCATAACCCTGGCCTACGCGAAACGGTAGCAGCGATAAGGATGAATGGTTCATGCAGAGCCTTCTAGGTTGCGTTCTGCCAGCAGCATATCCTCTGGCAGCGTGACTTTGAAATTACGCGGACTACCCTCGACCAAGCGCGGCTGCAGACCGAGCGCCTCGAAAGCACTGGCCTCATCCGTGACATCACTGGCTTTGGAAAGTGCATCAAGCAACGCGGCATGACGAAACATCTGAGGGGTCTGCGCCGCCCACAGGTGCTTGCGCGACACTGTCTCAAATGCTCTACCCTGATCGCTGCTGCGCTTGAGCGTATCGGCAACAGGCACGGCGAGCAATCCACCGACCGGGTCCGCGGCAACCGCTGTGATCAGCCTGACAATCAACGGCACCGTCAGACCAGGACGCGCGGCGTCATGTACGAGCACCCAGTCATCAGGTTTAACCTCGGTCGCTACAGCGGCGAGACCATTGGTAACCGAGATCTGACGGGTGGCGCCGCCGCAGAAAAGTATCGTCGTGCGCGGTATTGCGGGCAGCGTCGCGATGAAACTGTCCTCGGGGCTCACCACCACATAGCAGTGATCAATTTCAGGCGTTGCAGCAAAAGTTTCCATGACATGCTGCAGCAGTGACTTGCCCGCAATCTGTCTATATTGCTTGGGCACGGTACCCCCCATACGTGCACCGACACCGGCGGCGGGAACAAGAGCGAAGTAACGAGGCTGGGTCATTGGCGATATAATCTCACGCTTCCCTACAAAGTTTCCGTTCATAACCACGGCCGCCACTGCACGCCGCTATTCGCGAAGGCTTTTTGTCTTTGCCTGTCATGCCCTCAGCTTCTACACCGATACGACCGCTTCCCAAACCTGGCACCCGCTTCGTGATGCCGGCCCTGCATGGCGCGGCGGAATCGTTGGTACTTGCCCAGGCCGCGCATGCGCTCAAGGCCGAGGGACGCATGCTGGCCATTATTGTCGCTGATGCGCCCGCCGCACAGCGATTGCTGACCGAGATCGCCTGGTTTGGTCAGCGCGAAGGCCAGGCGCTGCGCTGCCATTTGCTGCCAGATTGGGAGACGCTGCCTTACGACGCATTTTCACCGCACCAGGACCTGGTGTCGGAGCGTCTGGCGACACTGCATGAAATTCGCAGTGCCCATTGCGATGTGCTGATCGTGCCGGCTACCACTGCGTTGGTGCGTATGGGACCGCCGTCATTCCTAGCTGCTTACACTTTCTTTTTCAGGCAGGGTGAGCGGCTGGATGAGGCGCAACTCAGATCACAACTCACACTCGCCGGCTACGCGCATGTCGCGCAAGTGATGTCGCCCGGCGAGTATTCGGTGCGCGGCGGGCTGATTGATCTTTTTGGTGACAGCATCGAGAGTCTGCGGACCTTCGATGTCGATACGCAGAGGTCGCTGTATCCGGTCAAGGAGATACGTCTTTTGCCGGGTCGCGAATTTCCGATGGATGAAGCAGCGCGCAGTGCCTTTCGCCGTCGCTGGCGTGAGGTGATTGAGGGCGATCCATCGCGCTCGATGATTTATCGCGACATTGGCAACGGTATTGCGTCAGCCGGTATTGAGTATTACCTGCCGCTGTTTTTCGAAGAAACCGCGACCCTGTTTGATTATCTGCCCGAGGGCAGCAGCTTCGCTCTCGTCGGTGATATCGAGCATGCGATACAGCGGTTCTGGTCAGACACACGCTCGCGCTACCACTTTTTGAAAGCCGATCGCGAGCAGCCCCTGCTCCCGCCTGAACAGATTTTTCTGGGTGACGAGGATTTCTTCTCTCTGCTCAAGCCATTTGGACGCTGGGTCTTGCAGTCAAAGACCGAAGCATCGGAGCTATCAGCACCCTTGCCTGATATCGCCGTCAATCGACGACTTGACGATCCACTGACGCACCTGCGTACATTCATGTTGCAAAGCCAGCGACGCATCATGATTTGCGCCGAATCCGGTGGACGGCGTGAAACGCTGCGGGCGTATTTCAGCGAATATGACTTGCCGCTGGCGACCTGCGAGAGTCTCGATGATTTCATCGCATCCACCGAACGCTTGATGCTCTGTGTGTCGCCCCTGCATGAAGGCACCCTCCTCGGCGATGAGCTGGGTGGACTCACCTTCGTCACCGAAACCGAGCTCTATGCCGGTAGTGGTCGTCGCGCAGGTCGCAAAACGCAGGAAGGCCCAAGCCAGGTCGATTCCATGGTGCGAGATCTGTCCGAACTGAAAATCGGCGATCCTGTTGTACACCTTAATCACGGCATTGGTCGTTACTGCGGCCTGATCAGCATGGATCTGGGTGAAGGCGAGACGGAATTTCTGCATCTCCAGTATGCAAAGGAAACCACACTGTATGTGCCCGTATCTCAGCTGCACGTGATCTCACGCTATTCGGGTGTCGCACCTGAAGACGCCCCCTTGCACACACTAGGCTCGGGTCAGTGGGAAAAAGCGCGACGCAAAGCAGCAGAACAAATACGCGATACCGCTGCCGAGCTACTGAATCTGTATGCACGGCGCGCAGCGCGTCAGGGACATTCGTTTGAGTATTCAGCGCATGACTATGAAGCCTTCGCCGACAGCTTCGGCTTCGAAGAAACTGCCGACCAGTCGGCTGCGATTCAAGCGGTGATCAAGGACATGACCTCGGGCAAACCAATGGATCGCCTGATCTGTGGCGACGT
>SYFN01000258.1 GCA_005800405.1 Burkholderiales bacterium | reverse complement strand
TCGGTGCCACCACTGAAAACCCCTCATTCGAAGTCAACAGCGCCTTGCTCTCGCGCGCCGCTGTTTATGTGCTGCAGTCCTTGAATCAGGATGATTTATTGCAGATGCTCACGCGTGCGCTGGCACTATATGAAAATATCAGCATCGATGAAGATGCCGCTCTCATGCTTGTCGCCAGTGCTGACGGTGATGGCCGCAAGCTGCTCAATAACAGTGAAATCATTCTGCGCGCTGCAGCACAAAAAAAGCAAACGCAAATCAACACTGAGCTGCTCAAGGAAAGCCTGGGCGATAGCCTACGGCGCTCTGATAAAGGCGGCGATGCTTTTTACGATCAGATCTCTGCACTGCACAAATCCGTGCGTGGATCCCATCCTGATGCAGCCCTGTACTGGCTGGTTCGCATGCTGGATGGCGGAGCTGACGCGCGCTATCTGTCACGTCGTCTCATCCGCATGGCAGCCGAAGACATTGGTCTCGCGGATCCGCGCGCATTACGTCTGACGCTGGATGCTGCCGAAACCTATGAGCGGTTGGGCTCACCCGAAGGCGAACTGGCGCTGGCCGAAGCCACCATCTATCTGGCCTGCGCTGCCAAATCCAACGCGGTCTACAACGCCTACAACGCCGTCAAAGCGTTTGTCGCCAAAGACCGATCGCGCCCCGTGCCCGAGCATTTGCGTAACGCACCCACCAAGCTCATGAAGCAACTGGGCTATGGCAAACTCTACCGCTATGCGCATGATGAGCCTGATGCCTATGCGGCTGGTGAAACCTATTTGCCCGAAGGTCTTGGGGAGCCTGGCTGGTATCAGCCCACACCGCGTGGGCTGGAAGGCAAGGTTGCAGAGAAGCTGGCTTATCTCAGGCAGCTGGATGCGGAGGCTGATGCAGCGACGAAGAAAAAGTAGATACGGAAACAACCATGCTCTTGCAACTGCGACCCGGTCCCTGAGCTTGGCTAGCCAATGATGGAAAGTTTCACTTTCAATGACACGGCGCATAGGCAGGCAGCAATCCATTGAATACGCTCTGTAAACCATGAATTACAGCTATTGAATTCTTATCGTTCTCTTGGGAGTGGGTGAAAACTACCTTCCCCAAGAGCTTCCCAGGCTTGATCGGCGCCCTTGATACAATCTCACCTTTGCCCAGCAAGCCCCTCATTCCCATGATCGACATCCAACTCCTCCGCAAGGACATCACCCACGTCGCCGAGCGTCTGTCGCAGCGCAAATTCAAGCTCGATGTGGTGGCTTTCAATGCCCTTGAGGCCGAACGCAAAGCCATACAGATCCGTACCGAGGAACTGCAGTCGCAGCGTAATTCCTTGTCCAAGCAGATCGGCATTCTCAAAGCAAAAGGCGAAGACACCACCACCGTCATGACTCAGGTGGCTGGTTTGGGTGATGAACTCAAGGCTTCGGCTGATCAGCTGGAGATCGTGCACGCCAAGCTGTCTGACTTCATGCTCGCCATCCCCAATCTGCCGCATGAGTCCGTGCCACAAGGCGACGATGAACAAGGCAACATTGAATTGCGCAAAGTCGGTACGCCGCGCACGTTCGATTTCGATGTCAAAGACCATGTCGATGTCGGCGCGCCACTGGGGCTTGATTTCGATACTGGTGCCAAGCTGTCCGGCGCCCGATTCACCGTCATGAAAAACGGCATCGCACGTCTGCACCGTGCCATTGCCCAGTTCATGCTTGACACGCACACCGCCAGCCATGGCTATACCGAGTGCTATACGCCCTATATCGTCAATACCGATACGCTGCGCGGCACTGGCCAACTACCCAAATTTGAGACAGACCTTTTCGCGGTCAAAAAAGGCGGACAAGAAGGTGAGGGCGAAGCGCTCTATCTGATTCCCACCGCCGAAGTCTCGCTGACCAATTTTTTACGTGACGAGATCATCACTGCTGAACAATTACCGATGCGTCTCGTCGCGCATACGCCGTGTTTCCGTTCTGAAGCCGGTAGTCATGGTCGTGACACCCGTGGACTGATTCGTCAGCATCAGTTTGACAAGGTCGAGATGGTGCAGATCGCGCATCCCGATCATTCGTACGCGCAGCTCGAGGAGATGCTCTCGCATGCGGAAAATATTTTGAAAAAACTTGAACTGCCTTACCGTGTCATCACGCTGTGTACTGGGGATATGGGTTTTGGGTCCACAAAAACCTACGATCTCGAGGTCTGGCTGCCCGCGCAAAACACCTACCGAGAGATTTCATCGGTCTCCAATTGCGAAGCCTTCCAAGCCCGGCGCATGCAGGCCCGTTTTAGGAATGCTCAGGGCAAGCCTGAATTGCTGCATACACTGAATGGTTCAGGTCTTGCGGTCGGTCGCACCTTGGTCGCCATTCTGGAGAACTATCAGCAGGCTGACGGCAGTGTCGCGATCCCCGGGGTACTTTGGCCCTATATGGGCGGGGTCAGCGTGCTGAATCCCTGATCGCGTCGAGCGGCCGGAGTTTCGCGCGTCAAGAGAGTTCTGCTACAATCGCGGTCTTTCGGAAACACCCGT
>SYFN01000026.1 GCA_005800405.1 Burkholderiales bacterium | reverse complement strand
GCCTGATCGTGATCGACTTCATTGACATGGAGAACTCCAAAAACCAGCGCGAGATTGAAAACCGTCTGAAAGATGCGCTGCACTATGATCGCGCGCGCGTTCAGATGGGCAAAATCTCCCGATTCGGTCTGATGGAGCTCTCGCGTCAGCGTCTGCGTCCGTCGTTGTCCGAGGGCAGTCACGTAACCTGCCCGCGCTGCAACGGCACTGGCCACATCCGCGATACTGATTCCTCAGCATTGCAAGTCCTGCGCATCATTCAGGAAGAAGCGATGAAGGAAAACTCGGCCGCGATTCATGTGCAAGTACCGGTCGATGTAGCCGCCTTCCTGCTCAATGAAAAACGTGGCGAGATTCTGAAGATCGAAACCCGTCATCGTGTCAGCGTCGTACTGATCCCGAACAAGCACCTTGAAACGCCGCACTACAAACTCGAGCGCCTCAAGCACGATGATCCGCGTCTTGATGGCATGCCGACCAGCTATGCGATGGCAGAAGAACCCGACACCGATGTGGGTTATAGCAAACGCAAGCAAGAGGAAAGCAAGTCCCGTCAGGAGGCCGTGGTCAAGACGATTACGCCGGATCAGCCTGCGCCCATCGTTGAACGCCATGAGCGCACCGCTGTTACCAGCCCGGCTGCCGGTGAAGCCGCAGAAGGTTTCCTCTCCCGTCTTTTTGGTTTGTTCCGCAAAAAACCCAGTGCGCCCGCAGAAGTAGTCTGTCCCGCCAAAACACCCTCACGTGAACGCAATGATCGCGGTGGCCGTACCGGCCGTGGTCGAGGCGGTCGCGGCCGCGACAAACAGGAAGAACGTACAGGCGCAGAAGCCAAGGCCCCGAAGGAGCAGCGCGAGCCAAAAGAGCTCAAGGAAGCGCGCGAACCCAAAGAAGCAGCTACCCAGCGCCAACCCAAACCACCGCGTGAGCCACGCGAAGCTGGTGAAGGACGTCAGCGTCAGCCTCGTGCGCCTCGTGGGGAACGCAAGCCAGAACAGGTCGATGAAGTCGTGTTGGCAACACCCATCAATGGTCTGGACCATGATGCAGTTCAGTCCGAGCTACTTTCACCGCAAACCGAAGGTGGCGCTTCGGAAAATGGCGAAGATGCCCAATGTCGTCGCCGGCGCCGGGGCGGTCGCAACCGCAATCGCCGTGACCGTACGAATGGCGACGCTTTACCCGCGGATCAGGACAGCGAATTGGCAGAGGGTTCCGAGGCATCGGAGGCCTCTCAGATGTCGGAGCGCGCGCACGCAGCCCACGTCTCACCAACATTTCAGGAAGAACCGAAATCTCCGTCAACACTGACCGATGCCGAAGTCCCTGTAACGTCTACGCAGGAAGCAACGCCCGCGATCACTGAGATGCCGGCATCCGAGTCCACGGCCACCGAATCTGTGATGCACCACGCCCCAGAAGCCAGCCCCGCACCCGAGATAACTGAAACGCATCAGACTGTCGTCCATGAGTATGAGGCTCCGGTTATCTTGCCCGAGGCAGTGGTGCCGGTTCAGGCGTCACCATCTGCACCCGTCAAGCACGCTGCACCGGCAATCTCAGGTCAAGCCAGCTTGGCCGACATTGATGCGCTACTTCGAGAAGCCGGGCTGACGATGGCAGTCACCGATGCGAAAAAATTGCGCGCAGTGCAATCGGAGAGCAGCAATGTGACGCAGAAGATGCATGTACCGCGCGAGCGCAAACCCTTGCCGCCGATGTCGAACGAGCCATTGGTCCAGGTGGAAACCCAGCGCTGATAGAAGATCGTTTGAACAGGTGGTTTCAGTTTTGGGCGCATGATCTTTGAACCTTTCCTAGCCGCACAAACGCTCGTAAAAACCCCGCTTGCACGCAAGCGGGGTTTTTCATGATGAAAGCTTTGAACGCCTTAGGCACTGACCGATAAACCTGACTGATCTCCTCGCTGCCATTTGTCCAACCAGAATGCTGCAATCATGGTTTTGACATCCGTGACCTTGCCGACCCTGATCCATTCCAGCAACTCATCCAGAGGTAACCTAAACACATCCAGAAACTAACCCGTATCGAATTGACGCTCACCCGCAGTCAGTCCCTCTGCGAGATAGATATCCAGATGCTCGTCCGAGTAGGCAATAGCATTGTGTATGGTGCACAGAAACTGCCAATGCTTCGCGGTATAGCCCGTCTCTTCGCGTAACTCTCGCTGCGCACACAACAAGGGATCCTCGCCCGGCTCCAGCTCACCGGCCGGGAACTCAACGAAGACTTGTGCATTTGGATAACGAAACTGGCGCTCGAGTAAAACCTCGCCGTTTTCAAACAGCGGCAAAATCACCACTGCGCCCGGATGTCGAAAGTACTCGCGATGCGTTTCACTGCCATCCGGCAGCTTCACCAGATCGCGCCGCACTTGCAGAAATGAACCGTCATACACAACCTCGCTGCTGACGGGCGTTTCTCTCAGGTGTATGTCATCCATACGCAATAGTCCAACAAGCGCGACGTCTGACAAGCGCCCTGTCAGGCCGGTCGACGACGCAGGTAACGAAAAATAAAACCGGGAAAGGCCAGAACTAGAAAGAGACAGACGGTCACTGCATAGAATTGCCAACCTTGGCTAAAAGCATTGCCAGCATTGGATTCGAGGAGTTTTGCAATACCCAGCACGACGAAGTACAGCAGTATTAGTTCAAGCAGCCTGATAGCAAAGGGTTTGTCTACTTGTTTCAAACGCCACACACCAAATAGCGACTCGGTCAGGAATGGGAAATTGGCCGCGACCGCCATCAGAAAAATGATGATCCAACCGGCTGTGGAGTTATTCAATGGATTGATCCGTTTAGATAGCAAGCGCTTGTGATACCGCCTGCAGACACGCTGTCATCAGCGTCCCTGGCAACATCCCCAGCAAGACAACCGCGATGCCGTTGATCGACAAGGTGATCTGCATGCCACGATCGGCAACAATAGGAGACGTATCAGTCGGCGCATCAAAATACATCAGCTTCACGATACGCAGGTAATAGTAAGCAGCAACCAGCGACAACAGCACGGCGACAATCACAAGCCACAGATGGCCCGCGGCGAGCGCTGCTTCCAGCACCGAGAGCTTGGCAAAAAATCCAACCATCGGAGGAACGCCCGCAAAGGACAGCAGCAGTACCATCATGACGGCAGCGAACCACGGACTTCGCTGATTGAGGCCTTTGAAATCTTCCAGTGACTCCGCCTCAAATCCGCTGCGAGAGAGCAGCATGATCATGGCAAAGCTGCCCAGTGTCGTGAGTACATAGGTGACTGCATAAAACATGGATGCGCTGTACGCATTCGCCGTCGCCGCAGTCGTGCTGCCCTCAAAGACACCTGAGATCAGACCCAGAAGCATGAATCCCATCTGCGAAATCGTGGAATACGCGAGCATGCGCTTGATATTGGTCTGCGCAATCGCCGTGATATTACCCACGGCCATGGAGGCGACTGCCATCACGATCAACATCTGCTGCCAGTCAGCTGCCATTGCACCCAAAGCACCCACCAGCAAACGCATGCAGATAGCGAAAGCAGCGAGTTTCGGGGCTGCGCCCAGCAGTAAAGTCACGGAGGTCGGCGCACCCTGATAGACATCAGGCGCCCACATGTGAAATGGCGCAGCACCCAGTTTGAATGCCAAACCCGCCATCAGGAAGACAACGCCTAGCACCAGCACCATTTTGTTTACCGTACCGGACGATACTGCGGCCGCTACCTGTGTCAAATTGAGTGAGCCCGACGCGCCATACAGCAACGACATACCGTACAACAGAAAGCCTGAGGCCATCGCACCAAGTACAAAATATTTCATTGCCGCTTCGGTGGAAATCGGGTGATCACGACGCAGCGCGACCAGCGCATAAAGCGACAGCGACATCAGTTCCAGTCCCAGATAAATAATCAGGAAGCTGTTACCGGAGATCATGATCATCTGACCCAGCAAGGTCATCAGCGCCAGTACGTAAAATTCACCGCTGAGCCTCCCGCCCAGCATGCCACGTACCGCGGTGTACTGACGCGCATAAATCAGCGTGGCAAACGTCGCAATACAAGCGAACAGCTTGAGTAACTGACCCATGGGGTCGTTGATAAACATCTGATTGAATGCGTAACGGGTACCACCAGAATCGATACTGGAGGTGGTCACGAGAGCCGTGATCACAATCGCAAGTAGCGACAACCAGTGACTGAGCGGCTGCTTCTCTTCACGAACAAAGAGGCCAACCACCAGAATCACCATGATGGCTATCGCCAGTACTATTTCAGCCATGGCCGGAATCAGGTTCAGTTCATTCATTGTAGGCTGCTCTCGCCTAGAAATTATTGGGGTAGTTTGCTGTTTGCGACGTGGTTGAGCAAATCGCTCACCGAAGTCTGCATTGCGTCAGTGAATGGCGCCGGATGAACACCCATCCAGATCACCGCAATCGCCAGAACGCCCAGCATCAGAAATTCGCGCATGCTCAAGTCTTGCAGCGCCGCGACCTCCTGATTGGCCACTTCGCCGAAAACGACGCGCTTGACCAGCCAGAGCGAATACGCTGCACCCAGGATCAATGCCGTGGCCGCCAATGCGCCTATCCAGAAGTCGTATTTGACCGAACCCAGAATCACCATGAACTCACCAATAAAGCCCGAAGTTCCGGGCAACCCGGCATTCGCCAGCGAGAACAGCACGAACAGGGCTGCGAAGCGCGGCATGGTATTGATCACGCCGCCATAGGAGGCGATTTCGCGGGAATGCACGCGGTCATAAAGAACGCCAATGCATAAGAACATGGCACCCGAAACAAAGCCATGCGAAATCATTTGCATCAAACCGCCCTGCACCGCCATGTCACTGAAGCAGAAAAAACCCAGCGTCACAAAACCCATGTGCGCAATCGATGAGTAGGCCACCAGCTTTTTCATGTCTGCTTGCACCAGGGAGACCAAGCCAATGTAGATCACGGCAATCAGTGACAATGCAATCATGAGGCCAGCCAGGCTGTGGCTGGCGTCCGGCGCGATAGGTAATGACAACCGTAGAAAGCCATAGGCACCGAGCTTGAGCATGATCGCTGCCAGAACGACCGAACCGCCGGTGGGCGCTTCAACGTGTGCGTCCGGTAACCAGGTGTGCACGGGCCACATCG
>SYFN01000257.1 GCA_005800405.1 Burkholderiales bacterium | reverse complement strand
GGTGGTGCGACCGAAGTCAGAATCCACGGTCTGGAGTGCCGCTTCGGCAGCAGCATCAGCATCGTCATCATTGGCGACGGTGGCCACGTTATCCGATAACAGCAAGGCCTCCGCATCGGGCGCGTGCTCGTAGACAGCGATACCCATGTCATTGAAGGTGCTGATGATGCCTTCGATCGCCTCGGGATCAACAATATTTTCCGGGAGGTGATCGTTGATCTCGGCGTGTGTCAGAAAGCCGCGATCCTTGCCCAACTTGATCAGGGTTTTGAGCTTTTGACGACGACGCTCGATCTCTTCTTCGCTCGCCTCGGAGTCGGCAGAAAATGCATCCTTGAGGAATTGCTTTTCCTTGGCTTTGCGGTCACGCGCGCGCGCCTTGTCGGCAGCTTTGAGTTCCGCACGCTCAACGGCATTGAGCGCTGCGATTTCCTCGTTCTCGGGCTGGAAATCACGCGGCTTGCGGCCACGGCGGCCAGGCACCTTGATACTAGGAAGGATGTAGCCAGAAGTATCAATAGCGGCCAACGCGGCGGCATCGGTCGTTTGCTTGACCGACATGATCTGGTGGTCGGTCTTGGCGACTTCTTTGAACTCGACTACGGTTTTTTTGGCTACGACTTTTGCTTCAGGTTTCCGATTCGTCACGACAGTTTTCTTCGCAGGTGCTTTGGGCGTGACGGCGGGCTTGGCTACAGCCTTGGTCGCCGACTTCGCCCCGGTTTTGCTGGGAACGGTAGCGACCTTTACAGGCTTCTTGGGTGCCGGCTTGGCAGGGAGCTTGCCGTCTTTTGAGACAGTTGTAGCGGCTGGTTTGTTCGCATTCTTTTTTGCGGCAGCAAGCTTTGGCTTGGCTGCCGGCATCGCTACCCCCTTGGATGCCGCCTTGGCCGTAGGCTTTGGCGCAGGCTTGGCTGACGGCTTTGCAGCTGTTCTGGCTGCTGGCTTCGCTGCTGGCTTAGCTGCCGGCATGGTCACTGCCTTGCTGGCCACGCTCTTCACCGCAGCCTTCACGGGCTTACTGGCTACCGCAGTTACCGAGCGCTTTTTGGCAGGCTGAGTTGCCTTGGATTTGGTTGCAGAGGTTTTAACGGATTTTTTGTTTGTCGCCATGGGTCTCTCCACCAGTGGGAATTGCCGATGCTGCAATGGGAACTGGAGCGCGGTCAGGGCCGATTAATTCAGCCGTCTGGCAGTGCGGTCGCATTTTTGCGCCAGCTGGTTCTGCACAATGGGTAGCCGTGGGTCCAGCAAAGTAAAAACTGCTGCATGCGTTAACGAGATATGAAAGCATGTGTCCGTAAAAAAGCTTTTCATTATAACAGATCGAAGCCTGAATTCCCTTCAATCTCGCAGTCGATGGCGCTAACACTTGGCGCTCATGCCAAAGCGGCAATTGTCGTGGAAAGTGCCTCAAAATCCATGCATCATTCGCGCATTTGCTGATATGCGGCAAGCGCGTTCGAAACCCGAACTTGCCAGCCGACGAGCGAGCGGTTAGTCGGGTAAATTCGTATCGACAGCAGCACGGATTTTCTCAAGTTCGACAGAGACTTCCCGGTAACGTGCTTTTGCCAAATCAGAGGCAAGCCCGCCTGAGGCAAGGCTTTCAAGTTCCGCTTTGAGCGATTTCAATTTGGTCTGCCGGATGGCGCCGGCCAGTTCTTTGCGAGCCAGATCTGACTCCGAGGGCGACTCTGCTGCAATCTCGGCCACCAGAGGGCCGAGTTCTACGCCTCGTGCACGCAGGGCGTCGGATAAAACTGCCAGGCTCGCGCCTTCTGGCAGAAGCGCCGCCACCTCGACCACGGCACGCAGCGTTGCGCCCTCGTCCGGTGCGCTTTGCGCGATTAGATCAAGTGCCTTGTCGTCCAAGAGGTCGTACATCGGCGGATGCGCAAGCAGCAGACGCAGCACCTGATGCTCCAGCTCTACCGGCGGCCTGCGTTTGACAGCCGGGCCAGGCGCGCGCCCCACAGGTTTGGATCGGCCAAGTTCGAACAAGCTTTCCAGCTCCTGTGGTGTGCTGTCGGTTAGCTGAGCAAGCTGACGCAATAACTGCAGACGCAAACCCGAGGGCGGCATGCTCTGCATCAGCGGTTTGGCGTCGAATTGCGCGCGCGCCCTACCCTCCGCGGTGCCGAGATCCTTGCCTTCACTGACTTCATTGAGCAGAAACTGGGACAGCGGTGTCGCGTCCTGCACAAGTTGCTCAAACTGAGAGGTGCCGTGTTCACGCACATAGCTATCGGGATCATGTTCGGTCTGCAAAAAGAGAAACTTGAGCGACCGACTGTCCGATGCGTGTGGCAGAGAGGCCTCAAGTGCACGGCGCGCCGCGCGACGGCCCGCAGCATCACCATCAAAACTGAAAATCACATTGTCCGTCTGACGCAACAGCTTTTGCACATGCATAGCGGTACAAGCGGTACCCAGCGTGGCCACTACCTGCTCGAAACCATATTGCGCGAGGGCGACCACATCCATATAACCCTCGGTGACCAAGACATAATCTTTGTCACGTATCGCCTGACGCGCCTCGAACAAACCGTATAGCTCGCTGCCTTTTTGAAACAACGGCGTTTCAGGTGAATTGAGATATTTTGGCTCGCCCGCACCCATCACGCGGCCACCGAAACCAATCACCTGTCCCTTGGTATTCCGTATCGGGAACATGATTCGGTCACGAAACCGATCGTAACGTTTGCGATGACTGTTATCTTCATCACTACGATCGATAATCAAACCAGCCTCGACCAGCACCTCGCTATCGTAATCTGTGAATACCTCGCGCAGGCTATCCCATCCGTCGGGGGCATAACCTATCCAGTATTTGGCAGCGATCTCGCCCGTCAGTCCGCGTCCTTTCAGATAATCGATCGCAGGTCGTGCGCTGCGCAATTGCTGTCGATAGAAGTTACATGCCATCGTCATCGCATTAGATAGCGCAAGTGTTTTTGCCTGCAACTCGGCGCGCTGCGCTGGGGGTAGTCGATCTTCTTGCTCGGGCACAGTCATGCCGACGCTCTGCGCAAGATCTTTCACGGACTCGACAAAACCGAGTCCCGAGTACTCCATCAGAAAACCAATAGCGGTGCCATGTGCACCACAGCCGAAGC
>SYFN01000256.1 GCA_005800405.1 Burkholderiales bacterium | reverse complement strand
TTGATTTGCCCTTTGTGAAAACCATGATCCTGATCACTTTCGTGGCAGGACTATTACCGGTGATTGGCAATCTGATTTCAAATACGGTCATCGTCGTGATCAGCTTGTTGCACTCATTGTCGACAGCAGCCTTTGCGCTACTGTTTCTTGTCACGATACACAAGTTCTAATATTTCTTGAATGCCAAAATTATTGGTACTCAGATCAATGCCAAGGCGTGGAAATTGCTTATTGCGATACTGATCATGGGGTCAATGTTCGGCATACCGGAGGTCATTGCGGCCCCGGTTTTTTATGCTTATCTGAAGACCGAGCTAGTCGCATTGGGCCAGGTCTGAGCAACACAAAACTGCCGAGCAGCTTCATTTTTTGTCGAGTTCGTCTGGCGCCGCGATTGATGCGATGATGTCGACCGGCCGGGATGATCGCTTGCGCATTCGTAAATTCAGCATTTCAACAATGACCGAGAACAGCATCGCGCTGTAGATGTAACCCTTGGGGATATGCGTGCCGAAGCTTTCGGCAATCAGCACCACGCCGATTGCAACCAGGAAGGACAGCGCGAGCATCTTGATGGTCGGATGGGTAGACACAAACTGTCCAATTGGCCTCGCAAACACCATCATCAGTCCAACGGAAGTCATGACCGCAGCGACCATCACGGCCACTTGATCGACCATCCCGACCGCCGTAATGATGGAATCGAATGAGAACACGATGTCAATCAGCATGATTTGCACGATGATGGAGACGAATGAGGCGCGGACAATATTTCGCTGACTCTCATGCGCGCCCTCCATAGATTCATGAATTTCGCCTACGCTTTTCCAGATCAGGAACAGTCCACCGAGCAGTAATACGGTGTCACGACCAGAGAACGGCTGGCCGAAGACGGTAAACAGCGTAGCCTTCAATCCGACGATCCAGGCCAGAATCATCAGCAAGCCAATACGCATGAACATGGCCCCAAACAGGCCGATTTTTCGGGCTGTTTCGCGCTGATGCGGCGGTAGTTTGTCGACTAGGATCGAGATGAAGATGATGTTGTCGATACCCAGAACCAGTTCGAGTGTCGTCAGCGTCAAAAAAGCCAGCCAGATTTGTGGGTCGGACAGCAACTCAAACATAGGAGGTTCTCCCAAAAATGTTTCGACCAATTGAAGCGATGAAGTTTACCAGCAGGCTTTTCCCGGCAGCCATCTGCAGGCCCTCAAAAAACTAGAGATAATGGAATGATTAGTTCGCAAAACTGGAAAGGTCTTCTCAGTGAGCCTGAATTTTCGTCACCTGCATTACTTTTGGGTCGTCGCCAAAGAGGGCAGCATTACCCGCGCTGCCGAGCGCCTTGGTCTCGCTGTGCAAACGGTGAGCGCTCAGCTCTCGCATCTGGAGAAATCCGTCGGTAAATCTTTATTCAAACCCCAGGGGCGGCGTCTTGTACTGACCGAGGCCGGAGATCTGGCACTGCGTTACGCAGATCAGATTTTTCTCTTGGGTGAGCAACTTCAAGACGCGCTCAATACCAGTGATGTCGATCCTGTGATGCGTCTGACCGTCGGTATCTCCGATTCCCTACCCAAGCTGATCGCCTCACGGCTGCTCGAGGCAACCCTTACATTGCCCCAACGGGTCAGGCTGATTTGTTATGAGGAGCAGTTTGAGTCACTGCTCGGCAAGCTGGCGGTACACAAACTGGATGTAATGTTGACTGACAGGCCTGTGCCACCGGGGTCATCCCTTCGTGTATTCAGTCACTTGCTCGTCGAGACCGAGACCAGTTTGTTTGGCATACCAGCCCTAGCAGAGAAATACTTGCCTGGATTTCCCGGCAGTCTGAACGGGGCTCCCGTGCTTCTGCCAACGCGCAACAATGCGATTCGAGCACGTATCGATTACTGGCTTGAAAATCATGACTTACATCCGGATCTGATCGGCGAGTTCGATGACAATGCTTTGTTACACACGTTCGGACGTGCGGGTCGCGGATTGTTCCCGGCGCCGTTTGTGCTTGCTGATGACGTGCTCAAACAGTTTGGTGCAGTACCTGTCGGCCCTATGTCCGAAGTGACGGAGCAGATTTATGCGATCTCCAATGAGAGAAAAATCAAACACCCTGCAATAGAAGCCATTCTGAAGGCAATGCACCAGGATGTCTTATGAGACGTCCAGCATGATGTAAAAAAGGCCGGCACGGTTCGACGCTTGAGGCATAAGATTCCGAAAACGAGCTGTCATGTTCCCGTCACACGTGTGCGACGCGACGTTTTTAATACACGAGGACCTCACCAATCAGGGCACCATTTGGCGCTGAGCAGATGGCCGTCAAAACAAAATCGCCCGCATGTGCGGGCAAATTTTTTGATCACGGGTCGAGTCGAATTATTTTTTTTTCAATTCAACTTCAAATTGTGCGAACCACGCTGAAATGTTGTCGATATCCTCATCGGATAGCGGCTTGGCGATCACGTTCATCACTTCATTGTGCCGCTTACCATCGCGGAATTGTTTCAATTGGCTTGAAAGATAAATTTCCGGCTGACCCGCTAGCGATGGGGTGCCGGGCATTCTCGAGAGGCCATTTTCTCCATGACACATAAGACAGCTTTGAGCGGCTTTTTCGCCACCTTTGATGTCAGCGGAGGCGGGCGGGCAAACGCTGGCCAAGGTCAGAAGCGTAGTAAGTAGTGCGGCTGATTTCATGACTTGAATCTGGATGAGTTAAGTGATGAAGATGATGCGATAAACCAGGGATGCGCTGATCAAATAAACACAGGAACTTTTTCGGCGCGCGCGGTGGCATCAAGCTCCTGATTTTGCTGGCCCCCATGTCGCACAGCTGCGCTGGCTCGCGATAAAATAGTGATTGATCAGCGCTTGCTCAAAACAAAATCGCCTGCCACGTCAAGACGGGACAGGCGATTTGCATTACAGCGACCAGGCTGTTGGCCTGGTCGCATTCAGGTACCTCTTAGTTCGCCAAGTAGGTGATGCGGTAGATTGCACCAGCGTAGTCGTCGGACACGAGGATAGAGCCGTCAGGCATGTTGGCAACGTCGACCGGACGACCAATAGCGCGATTGATTGTCTTGTCCAGGAAGCCTTCAGCGAAAATTTCCGCCTTGCCTGCAGTACCGTCTTCCTTCAGAGGAACGAAGTTGATCAGGTAGCCGCTAGGCTCGGTACGGTTCCAAGAACCGTGCGATGCCACAAAAATGCCACCCTGATACTTCTTCGGGAAAGACTTGCCAGTGTAGAAGGAGATGCCCAGCTGAGCCTGGTGTGCAGGGAACTCAACTTGTGGGAACACCGCATTGGCTGGCTCAACCATGTCTTTCAGTTCAGGCGCTGCAGGCGAGCCTGCGACTTTGTACTTGCCGTTCCAGTAGGGGAAGCCGAAGTGCTGGCCAGCCTTGGTGATACGGTTCAGTTCGCCTGGAGGAACATCGTCACCCAAACCATCCACCTGGTTGTCAGTCGTCCAGATGGTCTTGTCTTTCGGGTTGATGTCGATACCAGCTGGGTTACGCATGCCCATTGCATACACTTCCTTGCCGGAGCCATCGAACGGGTTCAGACGGATAACGCCACCAATACCGACCTTGTTGTACAGGTCGATCTTGTCTTTTGGCTGAACGTTGTATGGCTGACCCAGGGTAACATACAGTTTACCGTCATCAGCAACGCGGCATACGCGGCCAGTGTGGTTGTATGACTGCTCGTCAACAGGAATCAGGCCGCCGTCTGTGACAGCGGTGATTACTGCAACGTCCGGACCTTCGTAGTAGTACTCAGCCGCTGGGAAGTTCAGAACGCGGTTCGACTCAACGACGATCAGGAAGCCGTCTTTGGTCCAGCAAACGCCGTTCGGGTTCTTGAACTTGATCGAAGGAGCGAATGGCTTGACCTCGTCAGCAGTCATGTCACCGTTACGGTCGGTAACAGCCCAGACCGTTGTCTTGCGTGTGCCGACGAACAGCATGTTGGTCGAAGGAGCAACCGCCATATAACGCGCGTCAGGAACGACCGCGTACAGTTCGATCTTG
>SYFN01000255.1 GCA_005800405.1 Burkholderiales bacterium | reverse complement strand
AGCGAGCGGTCGGGAAACACCTTTTTTTCGGTGACGATCGCACCGGCGCCGACCAGGCATTCCTTGCCAATCACGGCGCCGTTGAGCACGACCGCCTGTATGCCGATGAGCGACCCATCGCCGATCCTGCAGCCATGCAGCATCGCCTGATGGCCGACCGTCACATCCTTGACCAAGGTGAGGGGATAACCCATGTCGGTGTGCAGCACGCAGCTTTCCTGCACATTGCAGTTCTCGCCGATATGAATCAGTTCATTGTCGCCCCGAAGCGTTGCGCCAAACCACACATTGGCACGGGCATCGAGTTTGACTTTGCCGATCAGCGTCGCGGACTCAGCGACCCAGGCGTCTTCGGCGATCTCGGGGGTGTATTCCCCCAATTGATAAATCGGCATGAAGATAAAATGCGGGGTACGCGTCGTTAATCCAAACCGCATTTTACTCCCGACCGCATGAGCACTGCTGATACGTCCGGCCTAGCCGAGTCCTTGCATGCCGCTGGTCTGCCCCTCGACCAGCCTCACGATCCGCCCGCTGTCCGGGCCGTTGAATTGCGCGCCGCGGCGCTTCAACTGCTGGCCGAGTGCGATCCGCAGATCAAGGCCGAATCAACGATCGCGCTCAAGCGTCAATGGGATATGCGGCAGCTTTCATTGGACAGTGAGATGCAGCTGAGCAGTGACGCAGCTATTCCCGGCCGCCCATCGAGCCCCGAGCTGGTTTCGCCCCGTGAATTGGAACGCCGCCCGATGAATACTCTCAACGGTCGTGCGACCCTTATGCACGCACTGGCACATATTGAATTCAATGCGATCAATCTGGCACTGGATGCCGTCTGGCGTTTCCCGGACATGCCTCGCGAGTTTTACGCGGATTGGTTGCAGGTGCCCGCTGAGGAGGCTTTGCATTTCACTTTGCTGAATTCGCACTTGAAGACATTGGGGCACGTGTATGGCGTCTTCAATGCGCACAACAGTCTGTGGGAAATGGCAGAAAAAATCCGGGAGAACGTGCTGGCTCGAATGGCGCTGGTACCCCGAACGCTGGAGGCACGCGGATTGGATGCAACGCCTGCTGTCCGAGCCAAGCTGGCGCAAGTCGGTGATGACGAGGCGGCCGCTATCCTCGACATCATCTTGCGTGACGAAGTCGGTCATGTCGCCATCGGGAATCGCTGGTTTGGCTGGTTATGCCAGCAGCAGGCGGTCGAGCCCTTGTCCACTTACCGTGAGCTGGCGCGCCGCTACAAGGCGCCTGTTCTGAAAGATCCGTTTAACCTGGAAGCCAGACGTGCGGCAGGTTTTACCGAGGAAGAGCTAGTTGCTCTGCATCAAATGTGAATTGAATCAGGAACTAATTTTGTGGACACGCTACACATTTAGGTGAACGAAGGCAGAAATCAAAGCACTTTCTTTCGCTGCGACGACCACGGCAAGGGCTTTTGGGGGTGTTTTGGGTAGAACGATTTAATCACTGAGTTCTCGGGAGTCAACAAAATGAGTTTTAGCATCGGGCAGTGTCTCATCAACACACCCACTTCAGCCCATCAGGCTGAACCTGTCGGACGCTCCCGGGCGAATGCTGGTACGCCTGCATGAGAAGCGCTGAAAAAAGTCAAGGCACATCGTGAGTCCGCAGCCCAGCATTGCGAGCAGCGCTTGCCCACATCAGCAACTACAGATAACAAACAGGGTCTTCAGAATGTCAAATCTCAGCCCACTATGGCCTGGGCGAAGACTATACCAAATTACAAAAAAATTCCAGATCTACCGATGCAGAACTTTGTGGCGTCCCACCGGCGGGATACCGTTGAATTAACCATGGAAGAGGCCTTCGAAATTCAGACTCAACCATTGCACGCATCATTTATTGATCCGCGCGATGTTTTTTATACGCCACCATCTGTTGCACACAAAATTGAAATTCAGGAGGGGCAGGAGCCGCAAAAAGCAGCCTTTACAAACAGACCGCCAGCGCCCGAACTGGTCGCTGGCAAACTGCAAGGTAAGACGGTAAAAATAAGCCCTGACTCAGAGTTGGCTGCTGCCAGAATTCGGACGATAAAGGCTGATTTCGAATTGGGTCAAACCAGAATGCCAGCACCCACGAACGAGTCAAAAGAGAAGGCATGAGCAGAGTAAGTATCTCTGTATTTCTCCTCACGCGGCTTGCTGGGGAGACGCTGAATAAATCCGCGTTTTATGACGAGCCAACATAGCTGTGCGACGCCGGGATCAATAAAGTCAAAGTCTTCGCGCCATTGATCTTGCCACAAAAGTTTCGGCATTTATTCAATCAGCGCTCCCCTAGAACGCTGATTTTCTATCATAACGATCCGCTTCCAACAACCGCAATACACGCCGCTGCACCTTGCCTGTTGTGGTCATGGGCAGCGCACCAATAAATTCGATCTCTTTCGGATACTCATAAGGTGCAAGTAATCCACGCACATGCTGTTGCAGCGCCTCGACCAGTTGGGCATCTTCAATCTCGCCTCGACGGGTGCCGTCGACCAGAACCACAAACGCCTTGATGATATTGCCGCGCTCGGCATCCGGTTTGGATACCACTGCCGCATTGGCGACGGCGGGATGTTTGATCAGGCAGTTTTCAATTTCCGATGGACCAATGCGATAACCTGCGGCTTTGAAAATGTCGTCCGAGCGACCGCGGTACCACAGGTATCCATCTTCATCGATCTGTGCCAGATCACCGGTTCGGAGCCAGTCGCCACTGTATTTGTCATTGGTGGCGTCTTCGCGATTCCAGTAGCCCAGAAAAATCACCGGATCAGGGTGGCCGTGGACGTCATAGCGGTTCAAGGCAACCTCGCCGGTTTCGCCGGCTTTGACCGGATGACCATCATCATCCAGAACCGCCACACGATGGCCTGGATAAGGTCGGCCCATGCTGCCGGGTCGCGCAGGCCATCGTGCCTCGCAGTTGCCGACGATGTAGTTGGCCTCGGTCTGGCCGAACATTTCATTGACCGTGACGCCCAGTGCGGATTGCGTCCAACTGAACACCGCATCGCCTACCGCTTCACCCGCGCTCATGATGGCGCGCAGTTTTAGGCGATAGTGCTCGTGCGGCTCTGGTTCGGCTTTCATCATCATCTTCAGCGCCGTGGGAAAGATGAAACTGTTGGTGACTTTGTATTTTTCCATCAGCTGGAAAGCCGATACCGCTGAAAATCGCGCACGACTGGCGATGATGGGCCGGCCAAAATACAAAGTAGGCAGCAGCGCATCCATCAGACCGCCAGTCCAGGCCCAGTCAGCGGGTGACCAGAATACATCGTCATCCTGCGGAAACCAGTTCTGCGATGCGACGAACCCGGTCAGGTTGCCGAGTAACGCAGACTGCGGTATCAGTGCGCCTTTAGGCGAGCCTGTTGTGCCACTGGTGTAAATCAGTACAGCGGCGTCATTGGCTTGCGTGCCCACGGCAGTGAATTGATCGGATGCCGACCGCATTGCGGTTTCCCACGTCGGGCGGTCGCGACCGTAATCATCGATGGCAATCACACGTTTCAATTGAGGGCAGGTCGGTCGTATTTGTCGAATACTCTGCAAGCTGGCTGGGTCGGCAATGGCGATCATCGCGCCGCTGTCCTGAAGACGGTATTGAAGTGCATCGGGGCCGAAGAGTACCGACATGGGCGTGGCAATCGCTCCAAGCTGATGGCACGCCAGATGGGCAACTGCGACTTCCGGTCGCTGGGGCAGAATGATCGCCACGCGCGTGCCGCGCGTGACGCCTAGCCCTTGAAGTACATTCGAGAGCCGATTCGCGTCTTGCTGCAGCTGCACATAAGTGACAACGCGATCGCCGTGCAGATCATCAAAAAAAATGGCAACCCGTTCAGGATCGCTGGCCCAGCGACTGCAGCACATTTCGGTGATATTAAAATCGGGAGGTACCTGCCAGCGATATGTCTCGTAGAGATTTGCGTACCCGTCTTCCTGCAGCCCAGCGGCCATACGTGCTCCTTTATAATAGTGCCGCGATCCTACCGGTAGCCTTTGTTGCTGGCAAGCTGCCCCGCCATTCATTTTTCAAAAGTTCATGCTGCTACCGACGAAATCATCCCGATCCGAATTTATTATGCTGCGTGGATTGCGCACGCACGTCAGGCACTGGGGCGACGATGACGCACCCAAACTATTCATGTTGCATGGTTGGATGGATGTCTCGGCCTCTTTTCAGTTTGTAGTCGACTGTTTTGTGCGCAATTGGCATGTCATCGCCCCCGACTGGCGAGGCTTTGGGTTAACGCAGCGCACCGCATCGGATTGTTATTGGTTCGCCGATTATCTGGGTGATCTGGATGCCTTGCTCGATCACTACGCGGCGGACGAACCGGTGCAATTGGTGGGCCATAGCATGGGCGGCAATGTGGCTGGCATCCACGCGGGTGTGCGACCTGAGCGCGTCTCGCGTTTCGTGAACCTCGAAGGCTTCGGTTTGCCGCTGACGCGTCCTGAGCAGGCGCCGGCCCGCTATGCTAAATGGCTCAATGAATTGCGCGAGCCACCGCTGATGCGCACCTATCCGAACAAAGAGGCCGTGGCAGCTCGTCTGATGAAAACCAATCCGCGCATCTCGGCGCCGCGTGCTGATTTTCTGGCGGGTCACTGGGCTGCGGCTAATAGCGAGGGTGAGTGGGAGATTTTGGGTGACCCGGCGCACAAGATTACCAGCGCTATCTTGTACCGTACGGAAGAAGTCACGGCCTGCTGGTCAGCGATCACGGCGCCCGTGTTGTGGGTGGAGGCGGCAAATACCGAGGTGTGGCGCTGGATGGGCCCGAAAGAAGTGGCGCGGCTGGAAATTGATCGCCGCCGGCAGCACATCCCCCAGCTACGTTGTGAAGTCATTCAAGACGCAGGACACATGCTGCACCATGATCAGCCAGAGGCACTGGCTCAGTTGATCGAGGGGTTTTTGCCCTGAGCCGAGGCCGGCGGCAATCGCCGCAGGGGCGTACAATATAGCGCTGGTTCCCTTGCTGTTTCTCCATCTGAAGTGTCCATGCTAAACATTGATCTGCACTGTCATTCGAATGTCTCGGATGGCACGCTGTCACCCGCCGAGTTGGCCAGACGCGCTGCAGCCAATCGCGTTGACGTTTGGGCATTGACGGATCATGACGAGGTAAGCGGCATTCCAGAGGCGCGTGCAGCCGCGCAGGATTTGGGTCTCCACTTCGTCGCCGGCGTGGAGATTTCAATTACCTTTGCCGGTAAAACCGTGCACATCGTTGGTCTGGATATCGATGAGCAGCATCCGGACTTGTATGGGAGCTTGAGGAGTGTGCGAGAAGGGCGGGTGCAGCGCGCTCACTTGATCGCCGCGCAACTCGAGCTCACTGGCTTGAGTCATGTGTTTGAAGGCGCTCTGAAGTACGCAGACAATCCCTCACTGATCGGTCGGACCCATTTCGCGCGATATTTGGTCGAGCTGGGCGTGCAGCCCACGGTATCGGAGGTCTTCCGTGACTATCTGGTCGAGGGCAAGCCCGGTTTCGTACCGCACCGCTGGACGACTCTGCAAGAGGCCGTGAGCTGGATACGTGCCGCTGGTGGACGTGCCGTGATCGCACACCCGGGTCGCTACGCTTTTGACCAAATGCAATTCGATACGCTGCTGTCGGAATTTATCGCACTGGGCGGCGAGGGCATCGAAGTTGTTACTGGCAGTCATACTCCTGACCAGTTTGACGAGTATGCTGTCCTGGCGCGTCAGACGGGCCTGTTGGCGTCTCGTGGTTCCGATTTCCACGGTCCCGCAGAATCACGCGTTGATCTGGGCAGCTTGCCCCACCTCCCTGCAGATTTGAAGCCGGTCTGGCATGATTGGCGACTCTGAGTTTTTACCCACTTGAAATAGCAAGATCTGCCCCGATCCACGGGGCGGCCGTGGTGAAGTGCTGTGGTCAATAACACTGCTTGGGAGAGTCCTGAATGAAGAGAATTCTGCTGTTCGTGATGACCAACATCGCTGTGATCGTCGTGTTGACGATCGTGCTTTCGTTGACAGGTGTGGACCGCTACCTGACAGCGCAGGGCCTCAATGTTGGCATGCTGCTGGTGTATTCGCTGATTGTTGGTTTTACTGGCGCGATCATTTCTCTGCTCACGAGCAAGTCGATGGCGAAATGGTCAACGGGTGCGACAGTGATTGAGCAGCCTTCCAATTCGACAGAACAATGGCTGCTCGATACCGTACGCAAGCTCGCTGACCGGGCCGGTATCGGTATGCCGGAAGTTGCCTGGTATGAGGGCGAACCGAACGCGTTTGCCACCGGTGCTTTTCGCAATGACGCGCTGGTGGCGGTGTCCTCAGGTCTTTTGCAGAACATGACGCGTGAACAAGTTGAGGCAGTGTTGGGTCATGAGGTTGCACACATTGCTAATGGCGACATGGTCACGATGACGCTGCTGCAGGGCTTGGTGAATACGTTTGTCGTATTCCTCTCACGCATTGTTGGCTACTTCGTCGATCGTGCGATCTCGCGCAACAATGATGATGCACCGGGTATCGGTTACATGATTACGGCCATCGTCTGTCAGATTGTGTTCGGCATACTCGCGCAGATGATTGTTGCCTGGTTCTCGCGTCACCGGGAGTTTCGCGCAGATGCCGGTGCAGCGCAGTTGATGGGCAACCGCCAGCCGATGATCAATGCGCTGGCAAGGCTCGGCAGTATGCAGGAGAGCCATTTGCCGCAATCGGTGGCAGCGATGGGTATCAACAAGTCTGGTGGGCTTATGGAATTGTTTTCCACGCATCCGCCGATAGAGGAACGTATCAATGCTTTGCGGCAGGGCTGATTGTCAGGAGAACTTCTGCTGGCTCTGATGTATTCGGGTGAGAGGGAAGATGCTTGCGTAACTGGCTAAAGACGCTGGATTCTGGCTTTCGCCGGTAGGATGATTTCAGTCGGGATCCAGCGCCGTCCGTCGCAAACGAGCGGCTAGACTCAAGCTGACGGGCATTGGTCCCGCGCCGCCATCCAAAAAGTGGGGTATCGGATACAGACCGTTTCACGTTGTACGGCGTCAGCCTCCGGCTGTCGCCGTTTTTGATTTTTTATGAGCCAGTATTTTCAAATTCATCCGGACAATCCGCAGCCACGCCTGATCCGACAAGCGGTGCAAATCGTCGATGCAGGCGGAATCGTTGCGCTGCCCACCGATTCCAGTTACGCGCTGGTTTGTCATCTTGATGACAAAAGTGCGGTCGATCGGCTGCGTCGCCTACGCGGCGTCGATGACCGGCACCATCTGACCTTGCTCTGTCGTGATCTCTCAGAAATCGCCACCTACGCGAAAGTCGATAATCGCCAGTACCGTATGCTCAAGGCCGCTACGCCCGGGCCCTACACCTTTATCCTCGAGGCGACACGAGAGGTACCTCGGCGTCTCTCTCATCCCTCACGCAAAACGATCGGGCTACGTGTACCCGAGCATGCAATCGCTCACGCGCTGCTGGAAGATCTCAAGCAGCCTCTGTTAGGCACCACCCTGATTCTTCCCGGCAGCGATGAGCCGCTCAATGAAGCAGAGGACATACGCGAGCAGCTGGAAAAGCAGATTGAGCTGGTGATTGACGGCGGCAGCTGCAGCCGCTTGCCCACCACGGTGGTTGATTTGACCGCAGGCCTGCCGGAAATTGTGCGCGAAGGCAGGGGCGATGTCTCACTCTTTCGCTAACGGGCGACGGCCAGTGCCCGTCTGATAGAATCAGACCGATGAATGAGATTATCCAGACGATCGCAATTTACGCATTGCCCGTCATTTTTGCGATCACGATGCACGAAGCTGCCCATGCCTACGCTGCCAAGTATTTTGGCGATCTGACGGCCTACTCTCAGGGGCGGATGAGTCTGAATCCGGTCCGGCATATCGATCCTATCGGCACTATCCTGATACCGCTGGCGCTGGCCTTGCTTCACAGTCCTTTCATTTTTGGCTACGCCAAGCCGGTGCCCGTTGATTTTTCCCGTTTGCGCAATCCCAAGAAGCAGATGGCATGGGTCGCGCTCGCCGGGCCGCTGGCGAATCTGGTCATGGCTTTTTTGTGGATGCTGTCGTATTTTGTTTTGCAATCTGCGGGTATTGCCGAGGTGTTTTTCCTCGAGGTAGCCGACGCGGGCGTTAAAATCAACCTGATCCTGTTTGCTTTCAATCTTTTTCCATTGCCGCCTTTAGATGGTGGACTGATCATGACGAGTATTTTGCCCAGCCGCTATGCGTTTCGTTTTGCCCGCATTGAGCCTTATGGTTTTTTCATCGTACTTGGCTTGATGATGCTGAACCTGCTCCATTATTGGATGAAGCCCGTCATGATGCTCGCGGCGCTGCTACTTGAATTACTCATATCTCCTATTCAATCCCTGCTCATCTGAAATCATCATGTATTCTGATCGTGTTGTTTCTGGCATGCGTCCTACCGGCTCAATGCATCTTGGTCACTACCACGGCGCGTTGAAAAACTGGGTTCGGCTACAGTCCGAACATCCTTGTCTTTTTTTTGTGGCCGACTGGCATGCGCTGACGACCCATTACGACGATCCCTCCATCATCGATACCAGCACCTGGGACATGATGATCGACTGGCTTGCGGCTGGGATCGACCCATCCCAAGCGACGATCTTCATTCAGTCGAAAGTGCCCGAACACGCTGAACTGCATCTTTTGCTGTCGATGTCCACGCCGCTGGGCTGGCTTGAGCGTGTACCGACCTACAAGGACCAACAGGAAAAACTGGCTGATCGTGATCTGGCGACTTATGGCTTTTTGGGCTACCCGCTGCTGCAGGCAGCTGATGTACTGATTTATCGCGCGAGTATGGTACCCGTCGGTGAGGATCAGGTACCGCATATCGAAATGACGCGAGAGATCGCGCGGCGATTTAACCACCTGTACGGCCGCGAAAAAGATTTCGAAGAAAAAGCACGCGAGGCCGTAAAAAAACTGGGTACCAAGCGCGCCAAGCTTTACAACGAACTTCGTACCGAGTATCAGGAGCAGGGCAAGGATGATGCGCTGGAGCAGGCCAAAGCCATGCTCGATGATGCGCAAAATCTGTCGATGATTGATCGCGAACGTTTGTTTGGCTATCTCGAAGGCAGTCGCAAGCTCATTCTGGTGGAGCCACAGGCTTTGTTGACCGAAGCTTCACGCTTGCCCGGACTCGATGGACAGAAAATGTCCAAGAGCTATGGCAACACCATCGCGTTGCGTGATGATCGCGATACTGTCACTAAAAAAATTCGCACTATGCCCACCGACCCGGCGCGCGTGCGACGCACCGATCCCGGCGATCCGGAAAAATGCCCGGTCTGGCAGTTCCATATGGTGTACTCGGATCAGGCAACGCGCGACTGGGTGACTCAAGGTTGTAAATCCGCCGGCATAGGTTGTCTCGAATGCAAGCAACCCGTGATTGACGGCATTTTGAAAGAGCAGGAGCCCATGCGCGAGCGTGCACAGCAATATCTCGATGATCCTTCCCTCGTACGTGCGATCGTCGCCGATGGTTGTGATCAGGCGCGTAAATATGCGCAGGAGACCATGCGCGACGTGCGCGATGAAATGGGCTTGTCCTACAACTAAGTTTGTGTTCATCAGCTTGCATTGATGAACGCGCATATCTCCTTCGAGCAGCCATCTGCCTGGATTGCTCGGTTTGCCGAATTGATACCTGAGGGTCGGGTACTCGACCTTGCCTGTGGCGGCGGCCGTCATGCGCGGCTCATGGCCGGACTTGGACACGCGGTGCTGGCAGTGGATCGCGATACAGCAGCGCTGTCAGCAGCAAGCGGGCCGGGCATCGACATGCTGGCATTCGACCTTGAGCATCCGGCAGCAGCGAGTCACCCCGACTGGCCGCTTTTCCCCGGCATTTTTGCCGGCATCGTGGTCAGCAATTATCTGTACCGGCCCTTGCTGTTGTCTCTGCTCGACAGTGTCGCTCCCGGTGGCATCCTGATCTATGAAACTTTTGCGGCTGGGAATGGCAAGTTTGGCAAGCCTTCTAATCCGGATTTCCTGCTTAAACCGGGGGAATTGCTGGAGTGGGTGAATTTGCGGCCCTCAAGTCGTGTGATTGCCTACGAGGACGGTTATCAGCAACGACCCCGCCCGGCGATGGTGCAGCGAATTTGCCTACTCAAGGCTGAAGCGTCGTCCGATCTGTCGCCTCAGGCGCTGGCGCTGGATGTCGACAGCGACCCTCAACGCGCGCAATAAGGATCGCGGATCCCTCTTCCTATCCGTTACAATCAAGGTCTCATTTTTTTGCAACGGCACAACAATGATTCAGGGCAGCATTGTCGCAATTGTGACCCCGATGCACGAGGATGGCAGTCTCGACGCGGAGGCACTCAAAAAATTATTGGACTGGCACATCGCCGAAGGCACTGATGCCATCGTCATCGTCGGTACGACAGGTGAGTCGCCAACGGTCACGGTCGAAGAACATTGCGAACTGATCAAACTCGCTGTGGATCATGTTGCGGGGCGCATACCCGTGATTGCCGGTACTGGTGGCAACTCCACTTCGGAAGCGATCGAGCTGACCGAATACGCAAAAAAAGTCGGTGCTGATGCTTCGCTGCAGGTCGTGCCCTACTACAATCGCCCAACCCAAGAGGGCATGTATCAGCACTTCCGACGTATCGCTGAAGCGGTCGACCTGCCGGTGATTCTCTATAACGTCCCTGGTCGTACTGTTGCCGATATGAGCAACGAGACCATCGTGCGCCTGTCGGGTGTCCACGGCATCGTCGGCGTCAAGGATGCAACCGGCAATCTTGCGCGCGGTACTGAGCTTTTGCGTGAGGTACCGAAATCCTTTGCCGTGTATTCCGGTGATGATGCGACGGCGATGGCACTGATGTTTTGCGGTGGGGCAGGCAACATTTCCGTTACCGCAAACGTGGCGCCCAAAGCCATGCATGAACTATGCGTAGCTGCGATGGCTGGTCGAATCGCCGATGCCATCGCGATTAACAACCGTCTGATTCCATTGCATAACCGCTTATTCCTTGAGCCTAATCCCGTGCCGGTTAAATGGGCGCTTGCACAGATGGGCCGCATTCAGGCGGGCATTCGTCTGCCGCTTGTCGCACTGGGTTCTGGTCATCACGAGGCGGTTCGTACCGCGCTACGTGAATCTGGCGTATTGCAATAACGGTTCCGCTAACCTCTACTCGATTACGAATCCACATGCGTTTCTCTCACCTCGGTGTTTTTTCTGTAGCCTCCCTTCGTTCATGCTGTTTGCCGATCGTCATCCTGAGCGCCCTGGCCGGCTGTAGCTCGGTGGGTGACATGCTTCAGCCCGACAAGATTGACTACAAAAGCGCAGGCAAAGCGAACAAGGGCAACAAGCTCGAAGTGCCGCCAGACCTGACACCGCTGCGCAATGACAGTCGCTACGTCGTGGGCGAGAATCCCACTGGTACTGCCACGGCATCCACCTACAACGCCCAGCGCACAGTCGCTGCCACGAACACCGTCGCGCCCACTAAGGTCGCACCTGACGTTAGTGAGGCAGCGGACGTACGTGTTGGTCGCGATGGTAATCAGCGCTGGCTGATCGTCAAGCAGACTCCTGAACAATTGTGGCCACGCATCAAAGAATTCTGGCAGGAGAGTGGGTTTTTACTGGCGATTGAAACACCCGAGGCTGGCGTGATGGAAACCGACTGGGCTGAGAACCGCGCAAAGATTCCGCAGGACTTTATCCGCAACACCTTGGGTAAAGTCTTTGATTCGCTGTACTCAACCGGAGAGCGCGATAAATTCCGTACTCGTCTCGAACGCACCCCGGATGGCAGCACCGAGATCTACATCAGTCACCGTGGTGCGCAGGAAGTGCTTACGGGACTACAAAAAGATCGTCCGATGTGGACGGGTCGTCCTTCGGATCCAGAGTTGGAGGCCGAATTCGTTGGCCGTCTAATGGCACGCCTCGGTTCTGATGTGAAAGTGGCCAAGACTGCCGTTAATGAAGTCAAGCCTGCACCTCAACGTGCGCGCGTGGCCAAAGACTCGCTAGGTAACCATGTGCTGGTAGAAGAAAGTTTTGATCGGGCGTGGCGTCGGGTCGGATTGGCACTTGACCGGGTTGGTTTCACGGTTGAAGATCGCGACCGCGCGCGGGGTCTGTATTTTGTTCGCTATGTCGATCAGAAATCTGATGCGGAGAAAAAAGCCAGTGAGCCCGGTTTCTTCTCGCGCTTGTTCAGTTCCAAGGATGAAAAAAAGCAGGCACTGCGCTATCGTATTCGGGTCAGCAACTCGGGTGAGGTGACGCGAGTGAGCGTACAGGACGAAAAGGGCGAGTCCGAGACGGGTAGCACAGGCAACCGTATTCTGGGACTGCTGAGCGATCAACTCAAATAAAGCAACGCATTCTTGCGTCTGCATCAATTGGCCCGGAGTGTCGCATGAGATTTGCGAGTCTGGGCAGCGGTAGTGAGGGTAATTCGCTGCTGATTTCTGTCGAGTCAGGCGTCACCGAAACGCAGGTGATGCTTGATTGTGGTTTTGGACTGAAAGAAGCAGAGGCTCGCCTAAGTCATCTTCAAGTTGATCCCAAACGACTCTCCGGCATCATCGTCACGCATGAGCACCAAGATCATGTGGGCGGTGTCTTTCGTCTTGCACGCCGCCACAACATTCCTGTTTGGATCACGCATGGTTGTCTGCAAGCGGTGCGCGATGAAGCTGTCGGCGTGACAGTACACATCTGTCGCGATGGTCAACCCTTCGTCATTGGTGACCTTGAAATCCAGCCTTATACCGTGCCACACGATGCTCGCGAGCCTGTGCAGTACACGGCCACGGATGGCCTATCCAAACTGGGTGTATTAACGGATGTCGGGCACTCAACACCGCATTTGATCAATGCGCTTAGCGCTTGCGACGCGCTCGTTTTGGAGTTCAATCACGACACCGAAATGCTGGCTCAATCGGTTTACCCACCCTGGCTCAAAGCGCGTATCGGCGGGCAGTTGGGACATTTGTCCAATCAGCAGTCAGCAGACATTTTGCAGAACCTCGATCGTAGTCGTCTGAAGCATCTGATTGCCGGGCATTTGTCGCAGAAAAACAATTCGCCGGACAAAGTGCGCGCAGTGATTCATGGCGTGCTTGGAGAGAGCGATATTGACGTGGTGATCGCGGATCAGGTCTCGGGATTTGGCTGGATGGATTGATAGATCTGTTGTCCGGTATTTCCTTTTCAATGAAGTCTCTTCCTAACCCATTTTTCGGGTCATTTTTTATTGTTGGGGCGCCAATCGGTAGCTTGTACATCATGCCTTATCGCGCGAAAGAAAGGCACACAGATTTAGTGCTGTTTCATAGCAATTCAATAAAAAATTAAAAACGCACTACAACGATGCGTATTTGAATCCTTTTGCGGATTCTGGAATAGAAACCCTTTTTCGATTAGGTTACCGACCTCGGCTCGTGGTGATATTGTTTTTTTAAAAATATTATCAAACTGATTGGGATGTAACTGTCTTAACGTTTAGAAAATATTATTCCTGCCAAAAAGATGCGCTATCAGCTGAAAAAGCCCATATACTCAGGTTGCTATTTGAAACAATGCGTTTGGTTAATGACGGATAACGTCTGATTTAGACGGCGGCATGAGCATTGCGTTCAACTTGATAATCAATCGCAAGTTTGATCTGATCGGATCGTTTGTGAAAAGAGCATCACCCCTTTCACCAAAGTCAACTGGTTATGCAGCCCGTCTGCCGAGCTTGATGCGTGCGCTTGAGCAGAGATTTTTGTTTGATGGGGCGGCGCTAATTGATGGCTTTGAAGTCGTGACCGCCGAGAAGGTCACTGACCCGACTGTTTCAAACACAACTACGGATAGCATTGCATCCGATACCAGATCACTCTCAAGCGATGCTACAACAGGCTCCGCATTTGTCGACAAATCTTCGACATCAACCACGACCAACGAGACAACCTCGGAGACGCCTCTTTCCTCTGAAGCGCAGGCAAGCCTCGTCGGTAGCACGTCAACGAGCGACAACAAAACTTTGTCTGGAGATGCTGCAACGGTGCCCACAACGGTTGACGTGTCCGTGTTCAAATGGTTTGAGACAGATGGGGTAATTTCTTCAAGGAGAGATTGGCTCAATGGTTTCAAAGTTTAAATGGTTTCAAGTTGATGTTGTAGTCGTCTGTTTTGGATTGTTTGCTCTTTGATTTTTCTCCTCTCTTCAAGTATTGATTCACCCCTTCCAAAGTACACATCGGCTGGGGTTAGGTTGCTCAGGCTTTCGTGATAGCGCTGATGGT
>SYFN01000254.1 GCA_005800405.1 Burkholderiales bacterium | reverse complement strand
CCATGAATCCCTTTGATGAGATCGCGGTGGAAGAAGCGATGCGTCTGAAGGAAGCTGGCAAGGCGACGGAGATAATCGCGGTTTCTTGTGGTGTCACACAGTGTCAGGAAACATTGCGAACAGCCATGGCCATCGGCGCGGATCGTGCGATTCTGGCTGAAACCGATGCTGACTTGCAGCCACTTGCAGTGGCCAAATTGCTCAAGGCGATCGCCGACAAGGAGCAGCCTCAACTCATCATTCTCGGCAAACAAGCGATTGATGACGACTGCAATCAGACCGGGCAAATGCTCGCCGCGTTGCTGGGCTGGCCTCAAGCGACCTTCGCTTCAAAACTTGTGATTGAGGATGGCAAGGCCATCGTTACGCGTGAAGTTGATGGCGGTCTTGAGACGCTGTCACTCAGTCTTCCCGCCATCGTCACGACTGATTTGCGCCTCAATGAGCCCCGCTACGTGACCCTACCCAACATCATGAAGGCAAAGAAAAAGACTCTCGATGTGATGACGCCGGATGCGCTGGGTGTCGATGTCGCGCCGCGTCTGAAGACCCTCAAAATTGCCGAGCCCGCCAAACGCACTGCGGGCACTATGGTTCCTGATGTCGCTACGCTGGTAGCGAAACTCAGGAATGAAGCCAAAGTTATCTGAACGATCAAGGAAATTCTGTCATGGCCGCACTCGTCATTGCCGAGCACGATAATGGCTCGCTTAAAGCGAGCACTGCCCACACGATCACCGCAGCAGCGCGCTGCACTGATGAAATTCATGTACTGGTTGCCGGTCATGTCTGTGATGCCGCTGCTGCGGCAGTTGCGCAATTGGCTGGCGTCAGCAAGGTGCTGGTTGCCGAGGGCGCGCAGTTTGCCAACGGTCTCGCAGAGAATGTTGCCGAACAGGCGCTCGCACTTGCATCTTCCTACACGCACATCCTCGCGCCGGCCACCGCCTACGGTAAAAATATTTTGCCTCGCGTTGCAGCGCGCCTTGATGTAGGTCAGATCTCCGAAATCACCAGAGTCGAATCACCTTACACCTTCGAGCGTCCGATTTATGCGGGTAATGCAATTGCTACCGTGCAATCGGTCGATGCCATCAAGGTGATTACGGTGCGCGCGACAGGATTTGATGCGGCAGGTACGGGTGGCAATGCGGCGATTGAAAAAATCAGCGCTGTCGCTGACTCGGGTACATCCGCCTTCGTGTCACGCGAGCTGGCGAAATCGGATCGGCCTGAATTGACGGCGGCCAAAGTGATTGTGTCCGGTGGTCGTGGCATGGGATCCGCTGAAAATTTTGCGATTCTCGAACCGCTTGCTGACAAGCTTGGCGCTGCCATGGGTGCTTCGCGCGCTGCGGTAGATGCCGGCTATGTACCTAACGACTGGCAGGTGGGTCAGACGGGTAAGATTGTTGCGCCTCAGTTGTACATTGCCGTGGGAATTTCCGGTGCGATTCAGCATCTGGCAGGCATGAAAGATTCGAAGACCATCGTGGCCATCAACAAAGATCCCGAGGCGCCAATTTTCAGCGTCGCAGATTATGGCTTGGTCGGTGATTTGTTCGATGCTGTGCCGGCGCTGGTCAAAGAACTCGGCTGATTATCAGACCCAATTACCGTCAATATTTTTTTCAGGGGATCGCATGAGCTACGTCGCACCGATGAAAGACATGGTGTTCGTCATGAACGAACTTGCAGGGCTGTCGGCGATCAGCCAACTGCCTGGCTGTGAGGATGCGACGCCGGAGACGGCAGAAGCGGTGCTCGAGGAAAACGCGCGGTTTTGCGCTGAAGTGGTTGCGCCTCTGAACTGGGCCGGTGATCGCGAGCCCAGCCATTGGCATGAGGGCACGGTGACTACCACGCCGGGCTTCAAGGAGGCGTTCAAAGCTTTTGGTCAGGCGGGCTGGCAAGGTGTGCAGCACCCCGTTGAATTTGGAGGTCAGGGCTTGCCCAAACTGCTGGCCACACCCTGTATCGAAATGCTCAATTCAGCGAATCTGTCGTTTGCACTTTGTCCTTTGCTGACCGATGGCGCTATTGAAGCACTGATGACAGCAGGCAGCGAGGAGCAAAAAGCAACTTACCTTGAGAAACTCATCTCGGGCCAGTGGACTGGCACGATGAATCTGACTGAGCCTCAGGCCGGATCGGACCTCGCGCTGGTGCGTACGCGCGCAGTGCCACAAGGTGATGGTAGCTTCAAGATTCACGGTACCAAGATCTACATCACTTACGGTGAGCATGACATGGCCGAGAACATCGTCCATCTTGTGTTAGCCCGTACGCCAGGTGCGCCTGAGGGTGTGAAAGGTATTTCGCTCTTTATCGTACCGAAGTTTCTGGTCAGTGCCGATGGCTTGGTCGGCGCGCGTAATGATGTGCATTGTGTGTCCATCGAACACAAGCTGGGCATCAAGGCCAGCCCGACGGCAGTACTGCAATTCGGTGACCATGGCGGTGCGATTGGTCATCTAGTTGGCGACGAAAATCGCGGCCTCGAGTACATGTTCATCATGATGAATGCGGCTCGCTTTGCGGTGGGCATGCAGGGTATTGCGGTGGCAGAGCGCGCGTATCAGAAAGCCGTATCGTACGCAAAAGACCGTGTGCAATCACGCGATCTCGCCGGATCGTCGGGCCCTGTCGCGATCATTCAACATCCGGATGTGCGTCGCATGCTCATGTCCATGCGCGCCCAGACCGAGGCGGCGCGTGCGCTGTCCTACGTGACTGCTGCAGCTTTCGATGCCGCCCACCATCATGCGGACGAGAGTACGCGCAAGGCGAACGCTGCTTTTTACGATTTCATGGTGCCCATCGTCAAAGGCTGGTCTACCGAGTTATCCATTGATGTGGCGTCAACCGGTGTGCAGGTGCAT
>SYFN01000253.1 GCA_005800405.1 Burkholderiales bacterium | reverse complement strand
TTGAATCTGATAACGTTCGGCTTGGCTGAGGTGTGTATAGGTCATGTGCTTCTTCGACTGGCTGGTCAAAAGGCTTTGATACTAATGCACCTCAGCCATCCAACCCGTTAATCAAAGTTGCACTTCGTCCTTGAATTCACCCAGTGATATTCGCCACAATATGTCTCTTATGTACAACGTATTGTTCGTATCGCCCTCACTAAATTCACAAAAAGAGCGCTGCATGTCGAGTCGAATTCCTTATAACGCTACCAGCAAACTGGGAAAAAATTTCATTAACAGCGGAAATAGGAAAATCGCAGACATCTCAACCAAAAGAGGCCGTACACAAAAACCGACAGATGTTCTTGTTTTTGATCGTATCGGGACGACCAGAGTCGCAAATCAAAATGGTTCCTTGGAGGGGCGTTGTTCAGAGGTGCCACCCATAAACCCCTAGCTAGCGCAATCGGACGACGTAGAGCGGATGATCAGGATGTCTTCAACATCTTCCGAAGTGCTGGAATGTCACCAGACCAAGCAGCGGACGTATTACAAAATGTAAAAGAGGAAAGTGCGAAACTGGGACTCGCTGGTATGTCGGCAACAGTGGTCGATGATCAAATCACAAGTTTCATAACTGATTACTATTAGAAACTTAACGACACGCTGGTGATATCGAAATTTCAAGCTAAGGAGCTTTGATAAAACGAGTGATCCCAAGCACCATCATTACTAGGCAGTCGGACCGCTGCAGACCGTGTTACCAGTACGGCGAGGTTAAAGAAGGGAACTCGGCGTCCATTTAGCCGGCCTGCAGGACAGCACTGTTTTGCAAAACAGTGCTGTCCTGCAAGAGACCGACCAAGTCTAGGTCCATTTCGTAAGCCGCCACACGTAGAAACAAAAAGTCTCTACCCCAGAACGGGTAAGCTTGGCTACGTGACGCCCGCAGGGAGACTAAAAATCCAGCGCTTGACACCATTTTTAGCGAGGAACACGCTGAATAAAAGCGCGTTTCATGTCGAGCCAGCGTTGCTGTGCGACGCAGAACCTCGCAAAACCAAATGCTTGGTGCGATTGACCTTACAACAAAATTTTCTGGGCTTATTTAATCAGCGCTTCCATAGAAAAATTTATTGTTCTGAATATGTGTATCGATAAAAATCAGCGTATGCTCACTGAAAGCCAATAACGCCAGCGTCTGGCTGAGGATTGCTGCAAACGCGGTACCGACCAATCATCAGCTAAGACGTTCCATCTTTGCGATACCAAGATCGAGTAACTTCATACCATTCTTTCCAAAGTTAATACTTGCACGCGCCTGCGCGCCGCTGCCCTCGATATTCACAATCACACCCTCGCCGAATTTTTGATGAAACACGGTCTGGCCCGCGCGCCAGCTGGACTCTTTTTTACTAGGTAGTGATTGGGCGATCTCATTATTGCCGTTCTCGGGCACATCCCGCCAGGCGGCTTTTTGCGTCTGCCCGACCCATTTGGTTTGCACTTTCGGCGACAACCACTTCAGCGCCTCGTCCGGTAACTCTTCAAAAAATCTTGAGCGCAGGTTATAGCGTGTCTGACCGTGCAACATGCGCGTTTGCGCAAAGCTCATGTAGAGACGTTTGCGGGCGCGAGTGATTGCGACATACATCAACCGGCGCTCTTCCTCGACACCATCGTCGGCTTCCTCGCTGTTTTCATGCGGGAACAAGCCCTCTTCCAGACCTGTAATGAATACGGCATCAAACTCCAAACCTTTGGCAGCATGCACCGTCATCAATTGGATCGCGTCCTGCCCTGCCTGCGCCTGATTATCGCCTGCCTCCAATGATGCGTGGGACAAAAACGCTGACAAGGGTGACATGACGCTCGGCAGTGGCGCGTCGGCATCAATAATTTCCACACCCTCACCGATCGCGATGGGCGTAACGGCATCAACGCGAGGACCAAGTAATGCGGGCGCATCCATACCGAAACCTTCTTCAGATACAAACAGTGTCACGGCGCTGACCAGCTGCTCCAGATTTTCGATACGATCAGCACCATCTTTGTCAGCCTGATAGTGCTGCAGTAGCGTGCTTTTTTCAAGCATGACCTGCACCATCTCAGGCAGCGGCAAGCGCTCTGTTTCAAAGCGCATGTTTTCGATGAGCTTGACGAAGCTGCCGATCACAGTACCTGCCTTGCCAGCCACATAAGGCATTGCCGCATAAAGCGAAATACCATACTGGCGGGCAGCCTCCTGCAACTGCTCGATACTGCGCGCACCAATGCCACGCGTCGGGAAATTCACCACGCGTAAAAATGCTGAATCATTATGCGCATTATCGATCAGCTGCAAATAAGCGATCGCGTGCTTTACTTCGGCGCGCTCAAAAAACCGCTGACCGCCATAGACTCGGTAGGGCATACCGGCAGTAAAAAGTGCATGCTCAATCACGCGCGATTGTGCATTCGAGCGGAAAAGTATGGCGATCTCGCTGCGCAGCCAGCCTTCGGCAATCAAAAATTTCGCTTCTTCGATCAGCCATTGCGCTTCCTGTAAATCACTCGTAGCCTCGAATATGCGAACTTGCTCGCCGTGACCCGCATCCGTGCGAAGGTTCTTGCCAAGGCGACGAAGATTATGGGAGATCAGCTGGTTGGCTGTGTCCAGAATATGGCCGTGCGAGCGATAGTTTTGCTCGAGCTTGACGAGATTTTGTACGTTGAATTCCCGCTCGAAGGCCGACATATTGCCGACGTTGGCACCGCGGAATGCGTAGATACTTTGATCATCATCGCCCACTGCGAATACAGCGGCGTGTTCACCTGCCAATGTCTTCAGCCATTTGTATTGCAGATCATTCGTATCCTGAAACTCGTCCACCAGAATATGTTTGAAGCGCGCCTGATAATGCTCGCGCAAAGGTTGGTTGCGCGAGAGCAGTTCATAGCTACGTAACAGTAATTCTGCGAAATCCACCACGCCTTCCCGCTGGCACTGGTCATCATAGGCTTCGTACAATTCGATAAATTTTCGCTGGTAGTCGTCGCTTGCCTCAACGTCTTTGGCACGAAAACACTGATCCTTGGCACCGTTGATGAAGTACATCAGGTGCTTGGCAGGATATTTTTCATCATCGACATTGAGTCGCTTCAGCAGGCGCTTGATGGCAGACATCTGGTCCTGCGAATCCAGGATCTGAAATGTCTGTGGCAAAGCGGCATCGCGGTGATGCGCGCGCAGCAGACGATTACATAAGCCGTGAAAGGTACCTATCCACATCCCACGGGTGTTGACCGGCAAAATAGCTGACAGACGTGCTAGCATTTCCTTCGCAGCCTTGTTGGTAAAGGTAACCGCCAGCAGGCCGCTGGGGGAGACCTGACCGGTTTGCACCAGCCAGGCGATACGGGTGGTGAGTACCCGGGTCTTGCCAGAGCCAGCGCCAGCGAGAATCAGCGCCGGTTGGGCGGGTAGCGTGACTGCAGCGAGTTGCTCTTCATTGAGATTTTGCAGGAGATTTTGCATCTCCGGATTATACGGCGCGATACGGCGCGAGCGAGTCGCGCCGCTGCGTCCTGGGGCACTTACTGATTGAGCAAAGAGTCGCCGTTGGGTGGCTTGGGCATGTCACCATAAACGGAGTACGGGCCTTCAGTGACCTTCATGAGTCCACTCTCTTCAGACCACGACACCCCTTCGGAGATCTCTTGAGATAAGGACACGACCTCCAGCTCAGAGCCTAGGCTAGGCTCCATCAGGATGGGCTCAGCAGTTTGTTTACGCCCAGAAGACAGGGAAATGAGACTGGCATCCGTTGCAGTAAACACGGCGCCCCCCTTTTGCCCGAGCTTGAAGGGCGAAAACAGATCGGCCTCTGTATCGTCAGCGTGTGAATCCGAATGTTTGAACATTCTGGCAATCACAGCAGACCTTTCAGGGCTGACAGGCGAGCTTCCCTTGGGGCAGTTATCGCTGGGCTTGGCATGCTTTTCAATCATCCTGGTGAGATGGGTCATCGACTTCTCCCAGCTAAAAGCAAGCAACAGGTTGTGAGACTTGAAAACTGCCTTTCTCTGTAAATGATCTAGCCAGGCCGTCGCAAACCGCAGTAACAAATCTTGATGAGGGCTCTTGCAAATCAGGCTGACCAGCGTCTGTTTATTATCTTTCTGAGTAATGTAAGTGTGCAGTAAAGTATCAACACTTTTGATAATAGCGCGCTCCTCAGCCAGAGACATATGGGAATTTTTACTGAACAGTGCCTGACGCAGGATACTTTGATCTGCCGGACTCTTTTTCAGAAATTGTGCATAGTAATCGGCGGCTTTCTTGGGTATCTGGCTGAAGTTTTTATCTAACTCTTTTTTTTCATCAGGCGATCGCGACCACGAACCCTATCATTCAACGGTTTCAGGTGCGATTTCAGCTCACCTGCCGTGAAGTCTTCGCGATTCACATCTTTCATGCTCAGCCAGGTCAGTTGCAAGATGTTAGTCTTGTCTATGTTGAAAAGCCACTGTTCCTTCAGGAGTGTCCTACCCGACTTACTCAGAAGATCAGCCAGTGACTGACGATGATTGCGGATACTGGCTGCCTTATAGGTCGAAGCAGCCAACCAGCTCTCGCGCTTGGGGATGTAAACATAGTAATTATCATGTCCGTCCGACCCTGCGCGGACTATGGCCCAGTCATTTTTTACACGGACCGCATCATAGATTTCGCAGACGGTATTCTTGTTGATGTCCGGCTGAAGAGCAACCACGTCTCTTTTATTTCTGGTGGCATGGTTAACGACTGCTTGCATGGTGATACTCCTTTACTTTGCAGATATTGATTTTTCCAAAAAAATCTTCAAAAAACACACTACATAGAGCGATAACAAGATGGCCGTACTGTACGCACCACAAACGCATGACAAGACTGCAGGCGGTAATTTGGGCTGAACTCTGGCCACCTACCTAACGAAACTTACATACCAAACAGGACTTGTATTACTAGGGCTCCCAGCATCGAAAATGGCATAGAACGACTGCTTTAATACCATGAGAAAATTGATTTCACTTGTTTTGGGTGCCGATTCAACCTCCATCATTGCGTGAATTTCTTCCATTAGTCGACTGGTGCGCTGATAAAAATGTAATATGTAGTTCTGCAAACTGGCAACACTCCAATCTTCCAATACGGCATCACTGATCAACATCAACTCACCACTGGGCCCACTCAGAGCGCCACGAAGCGCATGATCTTCTGCATACAGCAGATTCACGCAGAGCATCGTCATATAGACAACATGCTGATCTGCTTCCTCTGGCTGACCCAACAAGGCTGACAAAAGAATACGCGGTGGCTCATCACTAAACGTGACAGTGATATAAAGACCCCCGCTGACTTGCAAGGTCCAGCTCTCATTCGACTCTTGTATCAGTGACTCAATGCAAGGCGAAGCTGGGCCCAGTGATTGCATTAAATCTTGTACCTGCAGCAGCGTGGCGGACAAATTGAACCTCATTCAAGTTTCGAATATCGCACCGGTTGTTTGCCTGTTGGTTATGAGTAGCTCAAACAAACCGATGACTGGTGATTTACCAGATGGCGCTGCTTGAGTCGCAAGAACTGAATGTTGGTTCCAACAAACTTTGAGGAATTTTTAACGGAAGGGTATTGCGCGACGAACGAAAAATAAAATGAAGAACCACTGTTTACGGCGGTATGGCCAAGAATTTATCTCGTTGTCAGGCGAAAAGTCGGACAAAAGCGGCGACTGCAGATGCCGGATGCTCATGCTGGTAGACACTGCTGATAGCAGCCACCAGGTCGGCACCCTCGGCAACCAGCGGTACTGCATTCTCGGGAGTCATGCCACCAATCACGCAGACAGGCACGGAAATCGTGACCTTGGCACGCGAAACAATATCTACAGATGTCGAGACCTCGTATTTTTTAACGCGCGAAGGATAAAAGCCACCAAAGGCGACGTAGCTGGCACCGGCTGCGGCTGCATCAAGGGTTCTCTGCAAATCACCGTAGCAAGATGCGCCAATGATTTTATCGGGGCCAATCACGGATCTTACAGCGGCTACCGTGGCATCGGTACCACCTACATGCAAGCCATCGGCATTGATTTCTTCGCACAGTGCAAGATGATCATTGATGATCAAAGGCACCTCGTAGTGTCTGCACAAATCGCGCAATGCTTTCGCTTGTGTACGCTGCAAGGCCTCCGTTGCTGTCTTGTGGCGATACTGCAGCAAGGCCACGCCGGCTTTCAGCGCTGCTTCAGTTACAGTCACCAAGCGATCAGTATCATCCCAATCAGGCGTGACGAGGTACAAACCTTTCATGAAACCTCCTGCAAAGGGTGGGTCACTCGCGCCGGTATCTGCTGCCCGTCAGCGATGGAGTAAGCGTTGGCAAGGGATGCGTTTACATACGATTGCGCTAGCAACAATGCCGCTTGCATGTCCCGTTCGGTGGCAAGACAGGCAGCAATGGCGGAAGCGAGTGTACAACCCGAGCCATGAAATCCGCCACTCAGCCGTGGCCATTGCCACGATTGCTCATGCGCGCGGCTGAACCAGGTGTTGGTGATTTTCTCGTCTTGGCCATGGCCGCCCTTTATCAACACATGAGACGTACATTCAAGCAACTGCACTGCCTGAGCCGCCAGTGAGGTTTCACCAGCACACAGCCGGACAGCTTCAGGCAAATTAGGCGTGATGAGCGTCGCCTGCGATTGCAGCGGACGTATCATGCCCACCGCATCCTCACGCGCAAGGGCATCGCCGTGACCGCTGGCGAGTACCGGGTCGAGCACTACAGGCAAATCGGGCTTTGGTTGTCGCAGTTGTTGAATAGTCTCGACAATTACTGCGACATTATCTTTGCTACCGGTGATACCGATCTTGACCGCCGCGATACGAAATTTTTTACATAACACGTGCACTTGCTCACGCAGTATGCCTGCGTCTACCGGATAGACTGCATGAACTCGGTCATTGTCCTGAACTGTCAGCGTCGTGATCACTGGCAGCGCATGCGCACCCATCGCGTTAATCGCCTCGATATCTGCCTGCACACCGGCGCCTCCACTGGGATCTAGCCCGGCAAACACCAGCACACAGGGACGGCTCATGCGACCCGACCCGCCATCGGTGATGAAGGCGACGCTGCAAAAAGTCGCGGAATGCGCCCGGCAAGATACGCTTCTCGACCCGCTTCGATAGCCAGCTTCATTGCGCGTGCCATACGGATGGGATCTTTGGCGCCGGCAAT
>SYFN01000252.1 GCA_005800405.1 Burkholderiales bacterium | reverse complement strand
TGAATCCGCTCGACACAGCGCGCGAACTCGAGCATCAACTCAAGGACTCGGGTGCTGAGGCCATTATCATTCTGGAAAACTTTGCGTCGGTTTTGGAAAAAGTCATCGCGCGCACGCAAATCAAGGTCGCAGTAGTCGCAAGCATGGGTGATTTGCTTGGTAGTATCAAGGGTGGCATCGTCAATTTTGTCATCCGCACTGTCAAAAAAATGGTGCCGGAATTTTCTTTGCCGAATGCCGTGCGTTTCAACCGTGCGCTCAGTGAGGGCAGCGCGCTCCTAATCCGTCCGGTTGAACTTGATCATGACAGTATCTCCATCCTGCAATACACAGGTGGTACCACTGGCGTTTCCAATGGTGCGGCACTTAGCCATCGTAATGTCATTGCCAATCTTCTTCAAAACGAAGCTTGGCTGCAGCCCGCCATGGACAAACCGCCGCGTGTTGAGGCGCTGACTTTTGTTTGTGCATTGCCGCTTTATCATATTTTTGCGCTCACTGTTTGCTGTCTTATTGGTACCCGTTTGGGCGGCATGAACATCCTGATTCCCAATCCGCGCGATATTCCCGGACTGGTCAAGACTTTATCGAAGTACAAATTCAATATGTTCCCTGCCGTGAATACGCTCTACAACGGCCTGCTCAATCATCCCGATTTTGCCAGTCTTGATTTTTCTGGGCTGAAGTTATGCAATGGTGGCGGCATGGCAGTGCAGCGTGCAGTGAACGATCGCTGGCAGCAGGTTACGGGTAAAAGTATCGTCGAAGGTTATGGTCTTTCCGAAACCGCGCCCGTAGCCACCGCCAATCCTGCAGATTCATCCGAATTCACCGGCACCATCGGTCTGCCTATCTCATCTACCGAGATTGCCATCCTTGACGATGACGGTAATGTGCTGGCAACCGGTGCCGTCGGTGAGATCGCTATTCGAGGACCTCAGGTCATGGAAGGCTACTGGCAGCGTCCGGAGGAAACGGCTCGTGTCATGACTGCTGATGGATTTTTCCGCTCCGGAGATATCGGGTTCATGGACGAGCGCGGGTATGTGAGCATTGTCGATCGCAAGAAAGACATGGTGCTCGTCTCCGGTTTCAACGTGTACCCCAACGAAGTCGAGGGCGTAGTTGCGATGCATCCTGGTGTGCTTGAATGCGCGGTAGTGGGTGTGCCTGATCCGAATTCTGGTGAAGCGGTCAAACTTTTTGTCGTGCGCCGCGATCCTGGTCTGACCGCCGAAAATCTCATGGCATATTGCCATGAGCAGCTCACCGGTTATAAGCGCCCCAAGCATATCGAGTTTCGTGACGAGCTACCCAAGACCAATGTAGGCAAGATCTTGCGACGTGAACTGCGTGACAGCAAGGCTGCTTAAGCGATTGGACCGTCACGGTAGCGGAGGCAAGGGCCGTGGACGACGATTGTCGTCAGTTGCGACATAGGTCAGTGTTGCTTCGGTGACTTTCACCACTTCGGCTTGCAAACGGTTTCGCTCGGCGTATACCTCGACATTGACGGTGATAGAGGTGGTACCAGTTTTCACTATCTTCGCGTAAAACGAGAGCAGATCGCCGACAAACACCGGCTGCTTGAAGACAAAGGAATTCACCGCCACCGTCCCCACCCGCCCATTCGCGCGTCGTACCGCAGGTAATGCGCCGGCGATATCGACCTGCGCCATAATCCAGCCGCCAAACACATCCCCATGGATATTGGCATCTGCCGGCATGGGCATCACCCGCAGTGTTGGCATACCCTCCGGCAGGCGGGAGTTTTCTGTTGCACTCATCCTTGTTCCCTGTGTTGATCCATCATAAACGCTACAATTCCTGATTGCGCAAGCATAACGCAAGCAAGCGCACGCTCCCACCCGCCTCCAGCAGAATCTACGACCAAGATGCGACACCATGCCCACCCACCCACCGATGCGCCCGCCAATCAGAGCACGCGCAATGATTGGGGTACGCTCAAGACCCTGCTACCCTATCTTTGGGCTTACAAGTGGCGCGTGATCATCGCGCTGCTGTGTCTGGTCTTCGCCAAAATCGCCAACGTAGCGGTACCGCTTGTTCTCAAAGAGCTGATTGATGGCCTCACTATCACGCCCGACAAGCCTGCATCCTTGCTCATACTGCCTGCCGGATTGCTCATTGTTTATGGCTTGCTGCGCCTGTCCACTACCGTATTTACCGAGCTGCGCGAATTCTTTTTTGCAAAGGTCACTCAGCGTACCGTTCGTACGGTGGCGCTCAAAGTCTTTCGTCATCTGCATGCGCTATCGCTGCGTTTTCATTTGAACCGTCAGACCGGTGGCATCACCCGAGATATCGAGCGCGGCACCCGCGGTATTTCCTCGCTGGTGTCCTACACCCTGTTCAGCATACTGCCGACTGCCATTGAAATCACACTGGTACTTGGTTATCTGGCGCTGCAGTATGACCTCTGGTTTTCAGTCATTACGCTTGTTGCACTCGTTACATATGTGACTTTCACGGTGCTGGTGACGGAATGGCGTACCAATTTTCGCCGTACCATGAACGACCTTGATTCGAAGGCAAACACTCGCGCGATCGACTCCTTGCTCAATTACGAAACTGTCAAATACTTCAGCAATGAAGAATACGAAGCCAGACGCTACGATGAGGGCTTGCAGCGCTACGAGCAAGCAGCAGTGCGTTCGCAAACTTCGCTGACGCTGTTGAATACTGGTCAATCGCTAATCATCGCCTCTGCAGTCACGCTGATCTTGTGGCGCGCCACGCTTGGGGTCATTGGCGGAACCATGACGCTGGGTGATCTGGTGCTGGTAAATGCGTTCATGATCCAGTTATACATCCCGCTGAATTTCCTCGGGGTGATATACCGCGAGATCAAGCAAAGCCTGGCGGATATGGAAAAAATGTTCACCTTACTTGATCAACACCGCGAAGTCGCAGATTCACCGGCCGCACGACCACTCGCAATTCAGAGTGCAGAATTACGCTTCAGTCAGATCGACTTCAGCTACGAAAAAAACCGGCAAATCCTTTTCGACGTTGATTTCACCATCGTTGCCGGCACTACGACCGCCGTAGTGGGTCACAGTGGCTCCGGCAAATCCACACTCGCCCGGCTGTTGTTTCGTTTTTACGATGTCGACAAGGGTGCCATCCTGATCGATGGTCAGAATATTCGCGATGTCGCGCAATCTTCTTTGCGTAGCGCGATCGGTATCGTCCCTCAGGACACGGTGCTATTCAACGACACGATTGCCTACAACATCGCTTACGGCAGACCGAACGCCAGTCAGCAAGACATCATCGCTGCCGCGCGTGCAGCCTGTATTCACGACTTTATTGAAAGTCTGCCTGACGGCTACAACACCATGGTCGGTGAGCGCGGCCTGAAACTCTCTGGCGGTGAAAAACAGCGTGTCGCCATCGCCCGCACCCTACTCAAAAATCCCGCCATCCTCGTCTTCGACGAAGCCACATCCGCGCTGGATTCTCACGCAGAGCAGGCTATCCAAGCCCAACTCAAGGACATCGCTCGTGATCGCACGACCCTCGTGATTGCCCATCGGCTGTCCACCATCGTCGACGCCACGCAAATTCTCGTCATGGCGCAGGGTGGCATCGTCGAGCGTGGTTCGCACGCAGAATTACTGGCGAAACAGGGGCTGTATGCAGATATGTGGGAGCGACAACAGGCGCCGCAGGACGAGCCTGCTGGCGTCTCCAATGCTGCTGCATAGCTCGAGAGTACCGATGTCACCTTAAATCATGCCTGACCCTCGGCAAAACTTTCAAACGGCCTTGGGCAGTGCTCTTTTACAATGCGTCATTGCCCACAAAGCCCATAGTGACCTTACACGCCATGAATCAAAGAATCCTGCTTACCGATAGTTTCCACGCAGCCGTGGGTGCTGTTGATCCCCTCAAAATCGTCGCTGCCCACCTGCCTACGCCACCCAAGGGCCGCACCCTCGTTGTCGGTGCCGGAAAGGCGGCCGCGAGCATGGCCAGAGCCGTCGAGCAGGTCTGGCCGGCCCATGCGGCGCTGGAGGGACTCGTAGTCACTCGCTATGCCCATGGCATGCCTACCGAGCGCATCCGCGTGCTGGAGGCGGGTCATCCGGTACCCAACGGCGCTGGCGAGCAGGCTGCCGCCGAAATCCTCGCCCTGACTACTGCCCTGACTCCGGATGATTTACTGATTGCGCTGGTCTCGGGCGGCGGCTCCAGCCTGCTTTCGCTGCCAGTCGACAGCGTGCCCATGGCCGACCTGAAGGCGGTGACCAATAGTCTGCTGCGATCCGGTGCCCCCATTACCGAAATGAACATCGTCAGAAAGCATCTGTCGCGTGTGCAAGGTGGCCGATTGGCTGCTGCCTGTCGGGCGCCCGTGGTTACCCTGATCATCAGTGATGTCACGGGTGATGATCCGAGCGCAATCGCTTCCGGCCCAACTTGCGCTGATCCTAGTACGTACCGCGATGCGCTCGACATTCTCAAACGTTTCCAGGTCGATGTGCCTGCCTCAGTGCTCGCCCATCTCGAAGCCGGTGCAGCGGGTAAGATCGACGAGACGCCCAAGCCGGGCGATCCGTCACTGACGCATGTCACCAACACAGTGATAGGCACGCCGCATCAGAGCCTGCAGGCAGCTGCCGAGTTCTTTCGTGCGCATCAGATCACGCCCGTTGTCTTGGGTGATACCGTCACCGGCGAAGCGACTGAAGTCGCCAAGGTTTACGCGGCGCTGGTTCGAGAAATCCGCGACCATCAACAGCCTTTCAAACCACCGGTCGCATTGATCTCCGGCGGTGAGTGCACCGTTACCGTACGCGGTACTGGGCGTGGTGGTCGTTGTGTTGAATTCCTGACCTCGCTCGCCATTGAGCTCAATGGCATGCCAGATGTTTATGCACTGGCCGCCGATACCGATGGTATTGACGGTACCGAAGACAATGCGGGTGCGCTGCTTTTCCCGGATACCGTGACCCGCGCGACAGTCAAAGGTGTCAGCGCACAAAAAATGCTCGCCAATAACGACGGCTACAGTTATTTCGAAGCCATTGGTGATTTGCTTGTCACCGGCCCGACTCGCACCAACGTCAATGACTATCGTGTGATTCTGGTCTTGTAGATCACTCTCGTCATCGAATATTTCTTAGAAAGCATAAACTCATGTCCAGCGTAGCGCCGATCGACACACTGACACTCACGCGCCCCGATGACTGGCATCTGCATTTCCGTGATGGTGATGTGCTGCGCGATGTCGTGCCGCACACCGCACGCCAGTTTGCGCGAGCGATCGTCATGCCCAATTTAAAGCCGCCACTCACCACCACCGAGATGGCCGCTGCTTATCGGCAGCGAATCATGGCGGCACTGCCCGAAGGTACAAGCTTCGAACCCCTGATGGTGCTGTACCTGACCGACAACACAAAGCCCGATGAAATCCATCGCGCTGTCGATAGCGGTATCGTTCATGGGGTCAAACTCTATCCTGCCGGTGCCACCACCAATTCCGATGCTGGCGTCACTGATATTCGGCGTTGCATGGCCGCATTCGAAGCCATGCAGAAGCTGGGTTTGCCCTTGCAGATTCATGGCGAAGTCACCGATGATGATATTGATGTCTTCGATCGAGAAGCCGTCTTCATTGATCGCATACTGCAGCCGCTGCGACGTGATCTACCCGGACTGAGGGTCATCTTCGAACACATCACCACGCGTGAAGCAGCACATTACGTACGCGATGCCGAGGGCGATATAGCCGCTACCATCACCGCGCATCATCTGCTCTACAACCGTAATGCGATTTTCAAAGGCGGTGTGCGGCCGCACTATTACTGTCTGCCAATTCTCAAGCGTGAAACTCACCGTCTCTCATTGATCGAAGCCGCAACGTCGGGAAATCCGCGGTTTTTTCTTGGTACCGATTCGGCACCGCACCCCAAGGGTTTGAAAGAACACGCTTGCGGTTGTGCCGGCTGCTACACCGCCCTGCATGCGATGGAGTTGTACGCACAAGCTTTTGAAGAAGCTGATGCACTCGACAAGCTTGAGGGATTTGCGAGTTTTTATGGCCCGGATTTTTACCGACTGCCACGCAATACCGCCACCATCACCTTACGGCGTCAGCCCTGGACGGTTCCCGACGAATTGCCGATGGCTGGCGCCTCTGTTGTTCCTCTCGATTCAGGCAGCCAACTGCAGTGGACATTTGTCTGAATTCACCGTGTCATTGGATGACATTGACTGGCAGCGACCCTGGCTCGCACCATTCAGGGAAACAGGACAGGCACTGATCCAAAGCTGCGACTGGTTGCAGGCGGCGAATCAGATCGCTCGTGCGCATCACCTCAAGACCGCAAGCGGTTGTTCGGTTGTCTTCGTAACTCAGCACAGTCTGCCGGTCGATCTCGCATACGAAGCCCATATAAACGCGACCGGTCAGGTACCTACGCGCAACAATCTGCATGATTTCTTCAATACCCTTGTCTGGTTGCATTTCCCGCACATCAAAAAAACTTTAAATGCCTTGCATGCCATAAACACCCTGGCTGCATCGACCACCTCTGGTGTCGGCAACCCAGCTTCAGGAACACGTGGTCGCGCACGTGATGCAGCGACCTTATTTGACGAGAATGCAGCAATTTTCATTTGTAGCGATGCACAATGGGCAGACAACTTGCGTCAGCATCAATGGCGAGCTCTGTTAAAACGATCGCCTGAAGATTTTTTTTTAAAGGTATCGGTGGTGCTGTTTGGACATGCGTTGATGGAGAAGCTTGTCCAACCCTACAAAGCCATTACCGCGCATGTCTGGATAATGATGGTCGAGCCAGCATGGTTTTTGTGTAGCGACAAGCAGCGCGCTGAGACTATGGATCGCAGCGTTGCTGCTGCCATGAGTACGGACTTTTCATCCCGTGATTTTGCGCATTTGCCGGTATTGGGTGTGCCAGGTTGGTGGTCGGAGCAATCGGATGATTTTTATGATGACCCGTTCGTGTTCCGGCCATGTCGCCGCACACCCAAAATACTTTGATCCCACAGCTGCCCAGCCCGATATCACTGACCGGGCGATTGCGATAAAGAGAGACTCAGAAACCTTTCTGCAGCCCCAAAATCAGGGCATTCGATGAACCCGTCTGTGCCAGAGCCGCATCGGCTGATCCATTCACCCAGCCTGAGTAAGACGAGGGGGCGCCATCCGTGCCATGGTTGAACGCAGCATACAGATTCGTCGTTTTTGACAGCGCATGCACGGTAGAAAGATTGATGATCGAAGGATGACCCGTGCTGTCATTGCGCGCATAGTTCACGCCTACGCTGGCACTGGGCATCATTTTCATTTGTGCGCCCACGATCCAGGTATTGCTTTACGCGCCGATTTCAGGTTTTAAGTGCACGTAATTCGCAGCTTGTTTGAGTTGACCCATCGAGACACTTTCACTCACCAGATACTGCAGGTGTTGCGCATCCCGATCAGAGACTGCCGTCACGATATTCAGATCGCCAGTCGATTCATCTTACAACGTTTGCCACGAAGCGATTGCGTCCGGAGTCTCCCGGCGTCCCGCCGAATGCATGCATCAAACTCGTTGTCACGCCCCCCAGCGCTTCAGTAGGCGAGCTGTAGGTGATTGAATTGGGAATGAAGAAGCCGCTAGTCGTACCTAGGGACCGATCACCATCCAAGCCGCCGGTATCCACTGGCACAGCCGCGAGTATAGGATTGAGCACGCTGTCATCCCGGTGTAGCAAAAGTGCCGGTACAAAATTTTTTTTCCCAGCGAGCACCAGTTTCGAGGCGGAAGCAGAAATAAACGACGATCGATTCAGCCCCGCCGTGAACGATCCGACCATCCGTTCGTAAATCATACGAGGTTCCGCTAAAACTGTCGGCCCGAGTAAACGGATCCAAAATCGCATGCTGGATCAACTGCGCTACTTGGTTAAAACTAGGGCCAACGCCGTAAGCCGCGTTTTGCCAGAGCTTGTTATTTGAGAAAGGACTGAATAAATTCTCATTTCGTTGCGAGCCAGATCGTTTGTGCGACGCGAGAGCCTGATCAATCAACGGTTATGGGCCATTTTCTCAGCCCCAAAAGTCAAAGGTTTTTCTCGTTTAGATGTTTCAACAATTTTCTAAAAATATCGGTCGATTAGTCCGAAGATTGCGCAACGTTAGGTTATATCGTAAACGACCACGGATCTATCTACAGGCGGCTATGGCAGGCCGACGATTGTAGCCCGTCGATCTGACAACATGATTGGGATCAAACTCGATTTGAAACCAGATACAGACGGAAGACCTAAAATTCTTGTAACTCCAAACATAGCCGCGGCCACGAGCAATCTTATTTTGCCTAGGCGCTTCGCCAATCATTTCGATGACTTCAGCCTTCGTCATGCCGGATTTGATACGCGCAAAATTCTCTTCGGATAAAACCTGTTCGTAGCGGGCCACTCTTCCGTCGCTGTCAATGTGCACGAAGTACATGAAGATGCCCTCGTGCCCGCGCGAATAGTCCCAGCGTTCACCTGACTGACTCATCGCCTCACGCGTGGGTTTCCCTAATTTTTGCAGCAAAGCCTCTTTATCCAAACCAATGATGGCAGCCGTGGGTACAGGCGTTACGCAGGCAGACAGCAACGCCGATGCAACCAACAGAGCAATTGTCTTAGACTTATTGTGCATTTCGCGGTCCTAGGATTTCGCTTTTATTACGCGCTTTTGTGTGCATTAGACTTATTTCCAAGGATCATTTCCAAGATTTCGCTCTGCAAAAAAGCCACCCCAAAGGGTGGCTTTAATGCTGTTTACTCAACACCTTCCTGGTTGTGATTCCAAGGGTATTAAAATGAGTGTGAAATACCAACAGCGATTACGTTTTTAGCGTTAAGACCGATTTCACCGTTGTTAGTATTGCTGTATTGTGTGCCAAATGCACCATTACCAAACGAACTGACAGTGGTGTAGGCAACGGTTGATTTGCTCAAAGAGTACTTCAAGTTAACCGAAGTCTGGTTGTCCCCGGCAACCCCGCGAGCGTAAATCGCACCGATTGAAGCCGCTTCGGTCAGTGGGTAAGAAGCGCCAAACATATAAGTGTTTGCACTGACAGTACCGGTATTTTTGGCGTAAGCACCATTCAAACCGATATCACCAATCTTTATATTTGCAGCAGCGTACATCGTCTTGTAGTCACCGGCGGCCCCGCCAGTTGATTGCTGATGGCCGATTGAAAAGTTAATCACGTCAATGGCGCCACCGACCGTGACCGCATTGTAGCCAGTCTCTGTTTCGGCGTTTTTACCGACACGGGTTTGCGCTTTAACGGTCAAACCACCCGCTCCTCCACTGATCGTCAGAGCATCAGGAATGAAAAATCCGCTTGGGCCACCAGAGTGCGATACAACACCAGGAGCCGGCATTAAACGCACTACCGCGGGAACATTTAAGTTGTCACCAGCTCCGGCCGTCGCACCAGTAAAAGCGCCAGCGACTGCAATTGAGAGAATATTACCCAAGGTCACGGTTAGAGACTCTGTGCCGAGGCTGAGGTTGGCTGCACGGTTGAAGAGCCCCGTGTTGCCACCTGAGCCGCCTCCGCGACCTCCATCGCCGAGGTTGACAGCCGTCTCCAAATTAAAAGAGGCTTTTAGACCGTTGCCAAGATCTTCCGAACCGCGGAAGCCGATCAGCGATGTGGTGTAGCCACCGCCACCGTCGAAGCTTGTTTTCCCGCCACCGGATATCGCGCTAGCATCAGCGTTACCGTAAATGGCCACGCCATCAGCCAGAACAGCCGTTGATGCCACCAGAGCCAGTGCGGCCAGTGCAACTTGAGTCTTTTTCATTGAGTATCTCCAAAATGTTGTCACGCTAAAATTTCCATTTCACTCCCCTGCCGGTCCAAACCGGCACGTTCCGCGAAATCAGGGCTCCAAGACCGTCGAATCTAGAGTCAGGATGCATTGAAGCAAAACTAGCTCTGTAGAGCAAAGTTAATTTTTTATTTTTGGAAATTTTGCTAGTATTCTGTGGCTTATTTACAACGCTTTTGAAAAAAATTGGTAGGGTGACAATATATGGCTGGACTGGACGGCCTCATCGATGCTTTTGATCGCAGCTTACGTGTGATCAGTGGTGTGACAGCGGCTCATCGGCCTAACCCGGCCGCGGGGGTGTCTGAGCAGCCGTTGAGCGAACGAGAAAGGCGGCATAGCGCGGGGCTGATGCGCGTGAACCATGTGGGTGAGGTGTGCGCCCAAGCCTTGTATGAAGCGCAGGCGCGGTTCGCCCGCAATCCTGTCACGCAGGCGCAACTGCGACATGCTCGTGAAGAAGAGTTGGATCATCTGTCTTGGACGGCCGCTCGTTTGACCGAGCTGGGTTCGCGACCCAGCCTGCTCAATCCCCTGTGGTACGCCGGCTCGTTTGCGCTAGGCGTGATTGCCGCCCGGATGGGAGATGCCCATAGTCTGGGTTTCGTTGTTGAAACCGAGCGGCAGGTGGAGGCGCATTTGAACAGCCACCTGTCCGAATTGCCTGATTCAGACCTGCGATCACGGGCCATTGTGGCCCAGATGCGGGATGATGAGGCAGCTCATGGCGCATCGGCGCAAGCGATGGGGGCTGCCGATTTGCCCCTGCCAGTGCGCACTGCGATGAGGGGGATGGCCAAGCTGATGACAGGCACTGCGTACTATATCTAGGGAAGCGCTGAACAAATCCCTTTTACAAGGAACTTTACTCAGCAATTTTTGAACTGCCTAATTTTTGGGCAATTATTTTAAAAGTTTGTTAAAAACGCTGCGAATTTATCCGCTTTAAGCGGATTGTTCCGCT
>SYFN01000251.1 GCA_005800405.1 Burkholderiales bacterium | reverse complement strand
GGCAAGGGTGCGCAGCTCGCCGCGTGCCAGCGCAGGTTTAAGCAGATTGGCAGCATCACCGTGGCCCTCGGTGCCGATCAGCTGATGGGCTTCATCCACAAACAGCACGACGGGTTTGACCGATGCTTTGACTTCAGCAATGACTTGCTGAAGACGATGCTCGAATTCGCCGCGCATACCAGCACCGGCTTGCAACAGGCCAAGATCCAGTGTGCGAATCACGATGTTTTTCAGCGCCGGGGGAACGTCACCACGGGCGATTTTTTGTGCGAACCCTTCGACTACTGCCGTTTTGCCGACACCCGCTTCACCGGTCAGGATGGGATTATTTTGGCGGCGACGCATCAGAACTTCAGCGATCTGCCGCACTTCGTCATCACGGCCATATACCGGATCGAGCAGGCCATGGGTTGCTTGTGCAGTTAAGTCAATCGTGTACTGATCGAGTGCGGGCGTGTTCGATGCGACGGGTGTTTTCACCGATGCATTTACGTTGCGATCTGACGATGCCGGTGCCGGTGAGGTCCCCGGCAATGCAGGGAGTTTCGCGCGCAAGGTCTCGCGTGCGATTTGCAGCAGGTTGGGTGCAGATTCCAGTAAGAGGCCGCGCAGCGTATCCGACTCCAGCGCTGCCAGCAGCACGCAGCTGGCGTTGACCTGCTGTACACCCAGAACCATCGAGGCCACCACCCAGGATTGCTCCAGAAGTGGTGGCAGATATTCCGAGAGTACGGGCGTGCGACCATTGCCGCGTTTTAAACGATCCAGAGCAGCCTGGAGTTGCTCCTGTGTGCGCTCGGGGGAGATACGAAAGTGCTTGAGCAGCGTTGTCATCTCGCCTGCAGGATCGCGCAGCATTTCCATGAATAAGTGTTCGGGGTCGACGCTGAAGTGCGTGTGCTTGGCGCACAGCTCGGCAGCGCGCTCAAGCGCTGAGCGCGTGTCGCCATTGAGGCGAAGAATGAGGGTGCGTAGTTCAGTGCTCATGGCCTGCGCATTCAAAAGCAAAGCGCGCAGGTACGTTCATGCGGCGCGTGGTACGACTATCCGATTCACCCATCCAGGCATTCCAGCCCAGTCGGGGCGATGATTGCGACGACAACCGGCTGGCCGGCCGCGTATCAGCTTGTGGCGTGAGCAAAACTTCCACACGTAGTGCTGATGGAATGAAGGCGCGTACCGTTGTTTTGAAATCCTCGTGGTCACTGCCACCTGGCAGCAGGTCCATCACTCTGTCTGCAGGATGATCATCGGCCCGCAAACGAATGGCAGCAGCCTGGTCCCAGATTTGGCGGCCGAGAAAAGCGGTTCTGCCGAGTTGAGGTGATTGCTGCAGATGCCCTAGCTGAGTGAGCTCGTCTTCTTCGAGTCGCTGCCAGCCACCAACGAATTGCTCACCCTGAAAGCGGATGGCGTAGCGATCGGCCAGCAAGGCGCACAGTGCCGTCATCGAACGCGGTGCGCCAGCGATCAGCCCTGCATGACGCAGCCAGGGAGTATGCGTCTGCCGATCAGGATGACCAACATCATGTCCGCACAAATAGCCGGTGCTGCGCGCTATTGTGGATGACCGCGGTGAGGCCCAGCCTAGCCCCAACCGTTGTCGTTTGCGATTGAGATAAAACAGGGATAACAGGCGATGCTGAATGATGTCCAGAAAATCTGCAGTCGCAAAATCCTTGACTGCGTTTCGCTCCAGCAGAAGTTCGGTAAACGCAGCGGGAAGGGGACCACCTTGACCGGACAGAGATAGCACCGGCGTGGACAGCGTGTAGGCTTCACCCGTGTCTGCGCCACGTGAGATGTTGCGCACGTCACTGGCTTCGAAGCTGAGCGAGACATGGCTTTTGAGTCTTACCGCCTCGGGCCCACCGCTGCCGCCGATTTCCACCCGACCTTCGGCGACACCTTCGCGCTCGAGCAGACTGATGGCCTGAAACAAATCGAAGTCATGCGGCGCATTCAGCAGCCGCTCGGGAAGAGGGAGGTCAGCGTCGCGCGTGTTCATCTACACCAGCTCCTGTGCGCCTGCCATTGGCTTCCACTGCACAAGGCATTCATCACCACGCCAGACACCCAGCTCGACGAATGAGTTGATGGTGGTGTACAGCGCAAAGAAATGCGCGAGTACTGCAGAAAAAAGAATGGCGGAAGAACCGACAAAGGCTTCCGGTTCGAGTTCAAGGCTTACAGCGGTGCCGCGGCAGTGACCGCGCCAGGCTTCGTGTCCGATTTGACGGATGACCTGGCGAGACTGCAAATCCATGATGCCGCGAATCTGTTCCAGATCGCGATTCTGATCGGATGCAAACATTGACAGCATTTCGCGTAAACGATCACGCCCTGTAGCACCACTGACCAGCGAATGATGATTCAGCGTGAGCAATGAAGCCAGACGCCAGACCGTATCACTGCCCAAGGGGGGATGACGCTGGCGCGAGGGCTCAGTAACGCAGCGAATCTGCAGGCCATTAGAGACACCTTCACCTTTGATGCGGGTTTGGGTGGTGATCTGCTCAGCCAGACCGCGATTGGTACACAGTGTGCGCGCATAGACGATGGGCGTCGACGGCGCGCTGCGCATGTTGCGTTGATCGACGAAGGACAGGTACATGTCCGAGCCGGAGATATCTTTGCGCAGGCTGTGGTCTCGCCGGGATGCCCAATACACGCCTTCATGACGATCGCTGAAATGATCCAGCGATGAAAACTGCGGAATGCGCTGTGGCCTGTCTGATCCCGGATCAGAGGCAGTCACTTTTTCGATCGTGTGGATCTCTGTGAAGGCTTCGCGGGCTCTATCACCTACCAGCATGTATTCATGCTGCCGGTGATCGATATGGATGGGCTCGGACGTACGAGGGAAAAGGTTGATCGCCACCACACATCCCAGCTTGAAATTTGCGGCAGAGATCTGGCGCAATTTGCGCGACACGCCGCCGATATCCATCTTGAGTGTGAACCGCCGACCACGCAACTGCTGCGCTTGCAAGCCATGAATATCAAAGAAGTGAAATTTCACCGGAAAGGCAAAGTATTCCTGCAGCAGGCCATACGCAGGATGCGCACCGGGCGCTTGAGGCAGTACGGCATGCGCCGCGTCAAAGCCCACGCGCTGGCAGGCGCTGGCAGGCAGACGCCGTGGGCGGGCATCGTCACATTGAATATGGATACCGCGAATGCGCGTTGCCAGACATTCATAGAGCGTCGCCACCGTTCCCCAATCGCCGGAGAGATGAACCCGCAAGGTATCGATTTCAAGCTCGGAAAGATCGATGCCGTCTTGCGCTGCTACGCTGATCAGCAATTGACCTTCATCATCAAGTTGCGCTTCGTCGATCGATAAAGGCCACAGCGTCAGGTCCCAGGCTGAACGAAAGCGAACTTCTTCTCCGCTATCAGCATCAGCCACGAGTGCGGTGTGACGCGGGATCCGCAGGCCTGCAGTGACCTTGCCCTGCGCCTCATCGAGTGCCATTTGCATGACCACCATCGATGGTATGGGCGCGAGCAGGGAAGGGCAGAGATTTTCGAGCAGCGAGCTGGCAACTTGCGGAAACTCAGCCTCAATATCACGCCGCACACGACCTGCAAGAAATGCGACTGATTCGATCAGTCGCTCGGTATGTGGATCTTGTGATTCTGTGCCATGAAAATCAAGTCTTGAGGCGACTTTCGGATAGCGACGAGAAAAGTCCTGTCCTTGCTCGCGCAGGTAGACCAGCTCGCGCATGTAGTAATCAAGCAGTTCGTTGTCAGAGGTGCGAGTATCCATCAGGCAGCCTCCACCGCAGACTGGATGCCGTTGCTATCCGCAGTATCAATACGAAAGTTGATGCGTCTGACCGTTTGAGCTACCTGAAGATTGGCCGAGATCATGTAGCGCGCGACGGTCTTGCCCGAGGCACCGGGTACGACCGTGACTTCGATCTGCGTGAGACGGGGCTCGAACACTGCGATGGCACGCTGCAAGGCTTCACTGATGACGCTCTTGTCGCGCTCGCTTAGCGCCGAGCGGGCAAGGGTATCGGGGATGCCGTAATCAAGCACGGTCAGGTTGGCATCCTGAAATTCGGATAGCGGGATGCGGGATCGTGAATTGGTCAGACGTGCGAGCTCGCGTGCGACAGATGCCTCGAGGCCATCTGCCGAGAGCACCTGATCGGTTTCATTAGCAGCTGCAGTGAGGCGCTGATCGAGTTTGTCGAACAGCGGGATGGCCCCACCGGGAATCAGGCGCGACATGGGGATTCACCTTGCGGCGGGTCCGCGATCGCGCGCGGCGATCAGGCCGCCACGTTGGTTGACAGATCCCAGCCAAAGGAGGTCTTGCCCGGGCTGTTGCCATCGAGTCCTTGCTGGACATACTCCATGGTGATCTTGGTGAAATTGATCGTGAAGTTATCCATCGGGATTTGACCATCGCCGTAGCCGCCAGTCGAGATTTGCGAAATGATGGGCTGGGTCAGTACAATTTTCATCACGAGCAGATTGGCGCCGTTGGCAGTGCGGTAGACCTCAAGGGTGGCAGTTTTCAGATCGGTACCTGCAGAGCACGCTGCATAGAGCACCGGCGTGGCCAGGTCTATCATTTTTGTAAATGCCATTTCCTGAAAGCGCGCACGACCTGTGGTGCGGTTCGAGTTGGCGACATTCATATCCACCGGCAAGTCAACCGCAAGACTCCAGTTGGTGATCATCATGCTCGACTCGGCTGGACCAGTGAGCAGCATATTGCCTTTGACGTCTTCAATCTTCAGCGTGTAGATATCGCCCATACTTTGGGACGATGACAGGCCGGCGTTAAGGTTGTTGGTTCTGGCGATTCCTGGCGAATTCATAGATCACTCCGTGGTGACGGGTCTGTAAGAGAGTCGTGGTCGGCTTGGCTACCGATCAGGCGGCCGGTGCCGGCAGTTCAGCGACCATGCGAATCGATGCGGTCAGTTCTTCCATCTGGAAGTGTGGCCGTACAAACACGATAGCCGTATAGGCACCGGGCTTGCCGGGGACTTCCTTCACATCGACACGGGCACTGGCCAGTGGCAGCCTTGCCTTGGTTGCCTGCGGCGCTGATTCATCCAGACAGATATAGTCGGCGATCCAGGTATTGAGGAAAGCTTCAACCGATGCTTTGGTCTGGAAGCTGCCGATTTTGTCGCGCACGATCACTTTAATGTAATGCGCAAAGCGAGAGGCGGCGAGCATGTAAGGCAGTCGCGCGGACAACTGCGCATTGGCGTTGGCATTGTCCTTGTTGTACAGTTTAGGTTTATTGACGGTTTGTCCGCCGAAGAACGCGGCAAAGTTGGAGCCTTTGGAATTGACTACAGCAATGAAGCCGAGGTCATTCAATTCTTTTTCGCGACGATCAGTGATCGTGACTTCAGTTGGGCACTTGAGCGCGATATCGCCTTCATCGGTCTTGAAGGTGTGCGCTGTCATGCCTTCGACCTTGCCGCCACCTTCCACGCCGCGAATCGCTGTTGTCCAGCCATACTTGGCAAAGGCATCCGTAATCCGTAGTCCCAGCTGATAAGAGGCATTAGCCCATAGATATTTATCGTGATCCTTGCCGTCGACATCTTCTTCAAAGCTGAACTGATCAACAGGGACGGTCTTGGCGCCAAAGGGCAAACGTGACAGGTAGCGCGGCAGCGTCAATGCAACGTAGCGAGAATCTTCGGATTCACGAAAGGCCTTCCAGGTCACCAGTTCGGCACTTTCAAAAATCTTGGACATGTCGCGCGGTACACCGAGTTCGGTGAAGCTCTTCATGTCGAACAGGGCCGGTGACGATGCGGCGATAAAGGGTGCGTGCGCGGCAGCGGCGACCTTGGAAATGCGCTCCAGCAGTGCGACTTCCTGTGGATGGCGACCAAAATAATAATCGCCAATCAGCACCGAGTAGGGATTGCCACCGAAGGTGCCATATTCTTCTTCGTAGACCTTCTTGAACAAGACGCTGACATCGTAGTCGACGGCAGTCTCCAGGTCGTTCAACAATTCTTTTTTGCTCACACTCATGAGGCGAATCTTCAGACGCGAGCTGGTCTCTGTGCCGAAAACGAATTCATGCAATCCGCGCCAGGACGCCTCGAGCGCCTGAAATTCGGGATGGTGCATGATTGTATTGAGCTGCTTCGTCAGCAAATCATCGATCTCTGCGATACGCTCATTGATCATTGCCACAACACCTTTGTCCGGACTGAATTTCATGTCCTTGTCGAGGATTTGGGCTGCAAATTGCCCGATCAGTTTTTTCGCATAGGGCTCTTGCGAGGGTTCATTGACCATCTTGCCGTTCTGAACAATCTGATCGAGCAAGCTGTCAGTGCCTGAGGCGCCTGAACCGGATGCGGAGGATTTCGTATCTGCCATGTCATTCACCTGTTGAAGTGTCAGGGTGCATCTGTGTTGGTTTTATTCGGCGGCCGGTGGGTCGTCGGCTTTCTTTTCGGCTTCTGGTTCAGGATCCGCTTTCTTGCTCGCAGGCGCTGCTGCATCGCTGCCCCGCAGCTGCTTGAGGCCATCGGTGTTGCCGACAACGCTGGCCAGCAGACCACCGAGGTCATCATTGCCATCAAGCTTGGCGAGCAGGTCGCGCAGTTCCAGTCGGGCTTCCAGCAATTTTTGCAGTCGGGGTACTTGCTGCACCACGGCCTCGGGGTGGAAATCGGAAAACTGCTTGAAGTTTAGCTCAATCTTCAGATTGCCCTCGCCTTTCATGGTGTCGGGTACGCTCATGTCGAGACGGGGACCGATCTTGGTCATGATTTCATCGAAATTATCACGGTCTATTTCGACGAAACGCCGGTCCTTCATCTTGGGCGGTGCCGAAGCCGGCTTACCCATCAGGTCGGCCATGACGCCCACGACCAGCGGCAATTCACGTTTTTCAACGGCATCGCCGATTTCGACGTCGTAGGTGATTTGAACTCGGGGTGGTCGGTTACGCCCCACCCATTTCTGCAAGCTGTCAGCCATGGCTCTCTACCTCCAGGAAATCTTCGGTTTTTACGGCCTGTTTCTGGACCGCAATATTGGTGTTTTCGCGCAATACTAACAATACTTTAGTATGACATCAAGCAAAAATATTTATTTTGGGTAATTTATCTATCGCAGCTTATTCAGCAGCTTGTCTGCCATCACGGCGGCCAACTGGCTTCGGAGCCGCGTCACCGACAGGCGCTCCTGCTCGATTCGGGCGGCATCCTGGATCTGGTCGATGACCCGGGTTTTGGCCTTGTCGATGGCATGCTGGGTCATTTGCAATTCCGCTCGCAGCTGTTCGCGCCGCTCGACTTTTTCTGCCAGATCCCGCAGGGCATCGGTAATGCTGTGCCACGGACTGGCGCCGCCATCGGCTGCGCCCTCATCCAGTTGCGAGAACAGCTGGTTCAGGCTTTCGCCCAGTTCGGCCAGTGTTTCTGCGGGGTGTGACTGACCATGATCGCTACCCATGGAAGAAATGGCTCTATCTACCAGCAGGTTGGTTGCAGCAACCCGCCGTGCAAGATCGCCGAGTCCGGGCGGTAGTCGGCCGAACGACAGGTCTTCACCCATGCCGGCACTTGAATCGAGGCGCGAGCTGCTCGGTGCGCCGCCGTGCGGGGCAGATGCCGCCGGACCGTGGAATGCGCGGCCAAACGGATTGCCGCCCGCGTCGGAGCGCCGGTCTTCCGGTGGCTCGCCTCCCCATCCATCGCTGGACGCGCCGTGTGGCTGGTGCGGTGGCTTCTGCATGGGATTGGTTGCTCCTTTGACTACGCTGAACTATCACACTAAAGTATAATACATCGCATATCTCCCAATAAATATTTCGATGCAAAAATTTTTTCGGATCCGGTTTGTGGCCAGTGCTGGGGGCATGGAGCACGCAGTTGGGCTCTCGCAACCCCATTATCGCGGGGCTTTTCCATGCTGACGGCAGTATGGTGGCTGGCTGCGGTGTTGATGGCGGTTGGCCTGCTAGGCCTGATCGCAGGATGGCGGCGCAGGCGGAAGCGCGATGAAGGCATGCGTGGGCGGATAGATGATCGGCTGCAGGAGCTCGCAAGACGTCGTGCAGAATTACGTGATCTCGAAGCAGATCGTTCCCGGTTTCTCGCTGCCTTCAGTCATGATCTGAAGCAGCCGATGCAGGCAGTCAATCTTTATCTGGGTAGTATCGAGCGCAGCCTGTCGACCGCGGCGATGGCGTCGGACGAACGTTCACGGTCGACAGAGAGTCTGTTGCGTCTGCAGCAGAGCATTGGCTACATGAATGATGTATTCGACAGCGTGCTCGACATCAGTCGTCTGGACAGCGGTGCACTGGACGTCAGAATGGAGCGTGTGCATGCATGGTCATTTTGCGAGCGCGTGCTGGCGCAGCATCAGCGCATGGCCGATGATTTAGGTTTGGTACTGGAGCTCAGAGGTACTGATGCGTCGCAGGTGTCACTGAAGACCGATCCGCGTTTGCTGGAACGTATCCTGCGTAATTTCATCAGTAATGCGATGCGATACACGAAGCGCGGTGGCCTGCGATTGCGTATCACGCAGCATGGCGTATTGTGCCGGATTTCCATTGCCGACACGGGCTCGGGCATCGCCGCGCCCCTGCGCAAAAAGATTTTTGATGAATTTACTCGCGGTGATGCTGCTGCGATGGCCGCGCAGGGCGTAGGTTTGGGTTTGGCCATCGCGCGGCGACTGGCTGCACGTATCGGCGGACGCATTCTGCTAAACAGTCATGTCGGCTTGGGATCGGTAATTGCGATTGAATTGCCATTGTCGGTAGCGTCCTTGTCGGATGCAGAACGCGCTGCGATTCGTGATGCCCATCTGGTCGAGCGCGTATTGCCTCAGATCGTCGCTGAGGCGCCGGTCAATACGCTGATGGTATGCATTGATGCTGACCCGGATGTCGCCAACGCTTTGCGCTTGCTGGCGCCCGGTCTGGGTATTGAAATCATCACGGCCGGTGGAAGTGTCGATGCGATCCGACAGCTTGCTGCGCGCGGCCGGGTGCCTAGTCTGCTGATGATTGATGCGCAATTGCAAACGGAATCAGTCGCTCAGGTGATCACGCTCATCAACGATGAATTCAATGTCACTGTACCGGTAGTCCTTTGCAGTGATGAAGATAGGGTGGCCAATGTCGATAACCATGCCGGATCGCCGACGACGCTATTGCAGCGGCCGTTCAGCGCAGAAAAACTACGGCAAGCCATTCATGTATCGCTGTCCGGTTGGAATGCGCGACAGGGAAGAATGGATCAATAATTCGGTAGATTCTCATCGATGAAAATGATGTCAGTTTATTGCTTGACCAAGTTCCTGCATCAAAGCATTGGACCGTCGCTCATCAACGGCGACTTGGTCAGTGTGTTCGCAGATTTTCAGTGATTGTTCACAAACAGGCCGAGCTTTTGGGCCACCAGCACGGCCTGTGTGCGGCTGACGACATGCAGCTCTCGAAAAATACCACCAACATGGGATTTCGCCGTGATTTCCGAAATGCCCAGGCTTTCGGCGATGTCGCGATTGCTCATGCCCTGACAGATCATCGAGAGTACCTGCATTTGACGGTCGGTTAAGGCAATTCGGTTGAGTGCCGAGCTGTCCGCCAGTCCGCGCGCGGACAGCCACGTGCCCTTGATTAGCGTATCTTCGACTGCCTGTGCAATGATGGTCACCGTGTCTTCGATTGGTGCCGCCTTGCTGATGAAAGCCAACGAGCCAGCACCGAAGCACGCGCCAACCTGCAGCTCATCGTCATTACCCGAGATGGTGATCGTTCGCACCGATGGCGAGAGCGCGAGCAATTGGGTGATGGCCTCCAGTCCGCCGATACCCGGCAGACCCAGGTCGATCAACACCCACCAGGTTACTGATTTCTTTTTCTTGAGTTCGGACTTGATCAGTGCGATGGCGGTTTCTGCGTCACCGGCAGTCTCGAGCCTGATTTTCGGGAAGCGCGAGCGCACGGCTTCGGCCAGCGCAGTGCGTATGATGGGGTGATCGTCGACGATCAGTAATGAAGGCGGTGTTGTCATGGCCCAAATTGTAGCGGACTGAGTTTCATTGAGGTTGATCAGATCACTTTATGCGTTGCAGCTTGGATTTTCAGATCATCGGATGCGGTGACACTGATTTGCTGATCGTTCAATGCAGAAATGCGAGACCAAGTATCAGAGTCGCAATCAGCAGCGATGCAAGCAGCGCGATGAGCAGAGGTGAGCCGTTTCGGCGCCGCTCCGGCGTAACCGGTTGATCGATCGAGCGGAGTTTGGCAAGTACTTTTAGGTCTGCAACCGGCAAGTTTTCCCACGCATCGCGCGACAGTTGCTCTGTAACCGAGGCAGATTTTTTTTGCGGAAGTACGCGTTGCCCGCTGTTACTTGCAAGTTGTTCCAGAAAATGATCTTCAGATAGTCCCATCGCTATTGCGATGCGGCGCGCACAATCGATGCGATGTGCATCATCAATGAATGCGGTAATGTCGTCCTCTTCGATACCTTTTATCTGTGCATCAGTGAGACCCGCGAGCATCGCGAGTGTTGCAGTCGTTAGTTTGTGTTCGCGTCTGACGAGCTCGATCTGCTTACCAAGAACGATGATTTGCGCACCGATTTTTTTGGTATACCGGGTCATCGCAGAGACTCTCTGTTATCAGTGCAGGGGGCATTTGCGCTGGCCTGAAGCACATCATCTACCAGCGTCATTTGTACCCGATAAAACAATTTGTAGTCGGGTGTCTGAAGTTTCCGAAGCGTTACCGATAAACCCCCGCCAGTGCGCAAGCGCAGCCAGCCTTGCGCCTCACTGACACTGGTAATGCTGTTTTCAAGATGGGCGATTTCGCTGTCACTGCCGGAGAGTATGCGCAGCTTGTCCCAGAACACGCCCGAGGCTGCGTAGCGATCGATCGGGTCCAGCAAACGGAACCAGCCATCGGCCATTGCTGCGATAGCAAAATGATGATCCAGCAATCCGGTGGCTTCGTGCGGGGCGTCATTGCGCGAATCAACCAGAAGACCGCGCAGCATCCCGTAATCGAATGCCAGAGCTTCTAGCTGCAGCAGGTGATAGCCTTGTCCACCACACTCCACGCGCGTCATTCGGATTTGCATTAATTCTGCCTGATGATCCGGTTTTTCAAAAAGAGCACGCACCAGCTGATGTCCACTGGGTTGTACTGCGAGGAACAGATCCTCGAGTACACAATCTTTCGTCTCCGGATACGCGAGCAGGCGTCGTGCCTGCGCAGTGGCAAACAGAATACGCCCACCGTCATCGGTCACCATCGCATTGCCAGGGAGTTGGTAAAACGCTTGCGTGACAACGAGAAGATCGTTGGTCGCTGCATTTGCCTTGGCCACCAGCTGGCGCGACACGCGATCGGATAGTTCTGCGTGTCTTGCGGACGATAGCTTCAGCAGCGCGATGAACAGCAGCAGCTTGATCAATAGCCAGGCGACGCCGGTCGCGGCCAGCAGCGGGGCGCCATACACGTCATTGGCTTGCGCGGTCATGGATAACATTCCCGTCAGCAGTTGTAGTGCTGCGGCCAAGCTGGATAACAGCGCCAGCAACGACACCGGACCTTGTGCAATCGAGTGCAGTCGTGCGTTCCGGGCGCACTCGGCTGCGGTACCGATAAAGATCGTGCAGAGCACGACTGAGGCCATCAATGGCGCGGTGATACCGATGCCTTGCAGCGGCAACTGCAGCGCACCTGTCGCCAGCGCGACTGCGGCTAACGTGCCGAGGATAGCGATGGTTGTAACGCGTTTACCCACCGGTACGTCGACCGCAATGGCAGTAGCGATAGCGCAGGCGGCGATCAAGTCAAAAGCGAAAAATGCGGTCAGGTCACCTTTGAGCGCCAAGCTGTCTGCAATCCACCAGGCAAATGGATGAATGAGCATTGCCAGCGCGGCAAGCCCTGCATGGCGATCGCCGGGTTCCCAGGGTCGCGCTCGGTGGCGCAGCAGTTCCAGCGCAAGTAAGGCGCCGCTGGCGAGCAAAAAGAACAGCACCGAGGCGTTATCGAATTTCATGGCCCACCCGCCTCAGTCTTGCCAACGCTGTTGTTGTCGCTGCTGGTGCTGTGTGCGGTGTGCTGGTGGTCGGTGGGGTCGGCCTCAAGGTCGGCGTCATTGCCTTTGTCGCGCTCAGGTGGGGCGCTGATGGGCAGGGTGTCCGGTCCTAAGGTGCCTGCAATTGTCGTCGCGGGCTTGTCTGGCGCAGGGGTTTGCACGCGCATTGGCTGGTTGAAAGAGAAATCCGAAATGACGGGCCACATCGTGGTCAGCACACCCAGCGCCAACACCATCGCAACCGTAACCGTGGCCCTTGCCAGAGATCGTCTCGGGCTTCGGTAGTACTTGCCAGGGGGGGGTGGCGCGCGGGACGACGCACCCACGCCCGCGAACAAGGACGCAACACTGGTACCGCCGGCATCATCATCCAGATCCCACCGGGCCACTTGCTCACCCATCCAGGCCATGCGCTCTCTGCAGACCTGGCTGCTGCCGGGAAAAAGCGCAACCAGCCGAAGCCGGTGGTCGCGCATGCCAGTCGCGAGTTTGATCAACTGCTGGAAAGCGGCGCGGGGTACAGCCTGCGCTTCCGGGATGAACAGCACGCATCCGGGAGGACGACGGGTGGGCAAAGCGCGGTGACCAGAAACGGTCTGCAGAGCCGCGTCGAAGCGATTGAGCATCAGATCGACGATCAGGGTCTCAAGCCGATCCGGCTCATACTTTTCGACATGCCAGCCATCTTGTTCGGACAGCGCGACCGCCAGCGCTGCTGCATAGTCCAGCAGCTGACCACGGTCGCGCCCCACCATGGCCACATGAAGGCGGTCGAGAGACAAGGATTCGCGAACGATGGAAAAGTGCTCCCAGTCCGCCGGACGTATCAAGCTTGGCATGGGGGACAGTATACTAAAGTATTACTTATTTCCGGTATCGAATTTGGATATTACGTTTTTAATTCGATAACAAGGTGCTCACTATTCGACCAATCTCTGAACTGTGCTCCGTTGGCGACCGGCGGGTTGCTGCATGGCGTGCTCCGCGCCCACCAGGGGGAGCAAGGCTAGCGGTTCGAGTCGCCACAGATCTGCTCGACGACCACTCGAACCGAGTCCGCCGCATCTCTCACCCAAATCTCGCCATCCTGAATCGTCACTTGCAATTGCACGGTCCGCTGGCACAGTGGCTCCAGTGCTTTGGCGACCTCGGGGTCAATCTGAAAGACCTGAAGATTGCCAGCGCGGGAGACTTTGGATTGCGTTTGTTTCCACCAGATGGGTCCCGTGCTGGCATACAGGTAGACCCGCACTCGCGATGACTTGCCGCAGGCTTTCAGGATACGGCGCTCGTCGGGCTGTCCGACCTCTATCCATTGTTCTATCAAGCCGGTCAGATCTTTTTGCCACAGATCGGGCTCATCGCTATCCGAAATACCTTTGCCGAATTCCAGCGATTCATGGGCATTCAACGCAAAAACCAGTATCCGAATCATCATCCTTTGCAGGGTCTCTGACGGATGGCAGGCAATACTGAGCTGATGATCAGCGTAGTAATGGCTGTCCATATTGGCTATCTGCAGGCTAGCTTTGTAGATGGTGGATTTCAGGGCCATTCGAGTACGGATAAAAAAGATGGTTCGAGGCTCTTGGAGCCTCCGAGTTGGCAAACGCAGAGCCGCAATCAAACGAGTCGCACTTTCGTGGCGGGAGCCGATCATAGCACTCTGAATCTCTCGAATTGGATATGCAGAGATCATGACGCGATACCTGAGTCGACCTCTTGCATGGATTCGTCTGAAGATCAGTACCACGCTGGCGTATACAATGGCGCCGGAATTTCTGAAAAATCATGATCGAACACAATCACGAATGGGATGCGGGCGAGCTAGGCTGTGGTGAACTGGTGCTGGATTTTCGCAAGCGATTGCGCGCGCATCCAGGCCAGGTTCTCAGGCTGGTTGCGCTGGATACCAGTGCTGCAGTTGACTTGCAAGCATTCTGCAATATGACAGGCGACGTATTGCTTGCCGTTGATCTGGTCAGCAAGACTTACTGGTTACGCGGCAGGAAAAAATAACTTAATTAACGATTCAAACTCAAAGGAGAAACAGCATGGCGGGTAAATTCTGTACCAATCTCACCTGCAGTACCGATAATACTGATCGTGCCACCGTCGCGTTCGTGGTTGCCAATGCAGCGGTGGCTTCGGACAAGGACACACTGGTATTTCTATCCATTGAGGCGGTACGTCTATCGCAAAAGGGTGTTGCCGAGGGCATTCACGAAGAAGGGTTCGCGCCGCTCAAAGACTTGATGAACAGCTTTATCGAAGCGGGCGGAAAGATTTTTGTCTGCTCACCCTGCTTCAAGAAGCGCAAGCTGGATGAAAGCAATCTGATCGATGGCGCGCTGATCGTCGGTGGCGCCAAGCTGGTCAAATTCATGGCCGAAGGCTGCCCCAGCCTGAGTTATTAATTGCCAGAGCCTGTATCGTCAGGGTGCCGGACACACTGCGGCGCTTTGCCACGGACCTGACGACACAGCTGATCCGTTCTCAAAGTCCTCCACATGCAAGCAATTCAAACCCATCTTCACCAGCCCGACGTCAGTTTTGACGGCGCTGATCTCGATTCCGGCAATGGCCTGTTGCTATTGATTCGCAAGCACATCGATCCACTGCCCAAAGGTGGTTTGCTGTAGATACGTTCGTCCGAAATTTCGGTGGAGGAAGATCTGCCTGCGTGGTGCCGTCTGACGGGTAATAAACTGCTCTCATGGACCAAGCAGGACCGGCAGCGCAGCTTTCTGGTCGCCAAAGGCAAATTCTCCGAACGTGTGAGCTCGACTGCCGCGGCGTCGGTATCGGACGCATCCGCCGCGATATTGGCGAACGCGCCGGTCAAGGTGGTTATCCCCACGCACTTGCCTGCGCCAAGTGCCGCACCGATGATTGCACCCTTGTCGGTAATGGGCATCGGTAGTTGGCCGCGCCCGCGCTGGATGCTGCAAGCCATGCATGATCACCTGGAGGGTCGCCTCAAGAGTGCGGCTTTTCAGGCAACCGCCGATGATGCGGTCAGGCTGTCCGTTGCAGCGCAATTGCGCGCTGGTGTCGACGTGGTGACAGATGGTGAGCAGCGTCGCGACAGTTATGCCAGTTTTGTCGGCGGTATTCTCGACAACTGCCAGCTGATTCCATTGACCGATCTGCTACCGTTAGTCGATGATTCGGAAGAATTCGCGCGTGAGCTGCGGGCACTCGATGTACCAGCGGCTGAGGTCAGACATCCGGCCGTGTTCGGCCCTCTGGGTCGCAGCAAGCCCTTGGCAGTACATGAAATGGATTTCGTCAGAACCTTGACCGACAAGCCGGTCAAGGTAGCGCTGCCGGGGCCATATCTTCTGACACGCACGATGTGGCTGGAATATATTTCCGATCGCGCGTACCAAGACCGCGAAGCGCTGGCCACTGATGTGGTGCGCGTACTGCGTGAAGAACTGGCTTCGCTGCTGGCGGCAGGTGTGGCATTGGTACAGTTCGATGAGCCGGTGCTCTCCGAAGTGGTGTTTTCCGGGTCGGTGTCCAAGCGCAGTTTCATGTGCGGTGCGCTGTCTGAAAAAAATGAGATACCGGCTGAACTGGGTTTTGCGCGCGAGCTCATCAACGCCGTGGTCGCAGGTTATCCGCGCGAGCGACTCGCCGTACACATGTGCCGGGACAACTGGACGCCCGACGAAGGTGCGGCTTTGTCAGGCGATTACACGCCACTGATCGACACGCTCTCTGGTCTTCATGTGGGTAGTCTGTTGCTGGAATTGTGTACACCTCGCACGGGCGAAATGGAAATTCTGCGTGCGATTCCAGACGATGTGCGTATAGGTGTGGGTATCTGTAATCAGAAACATGCGCACATCGAAAGTCTGGATGACATATTGACCAAAGGCGAACGCGCGATTCAGCTCTTTGGCAAAGCGCAAGTGCTGTTTACACCCGACTGCGGTTTTTCGACCTTTGCCGACAATCCGCTGGCGTCCGAAAAAATCGCAGAGCACAAGCTCAGCGTCATTACCGCTGCCAGCCATATTCTCCGGCAGCGGCACCGCATACCCGGCGAGTCTGGGCTATAACTTTGCTGCTCCGGTTGCAGGTACGTCAATGGGCGCCACGTAATCAATGGGTTTTGGCTTTCCCGTGCTTTGGTAACGCATTTGGCGAGCCTCATCGGCCGTGTAGACTTTGTCTTTGATCACTTGCTCGCCATTCAACGTCGTTCCTTGCAAGCTTGTTGTTTCACTAGTGAATTTGAACGAGGATACGCCTGCATGTAACGGCACACCGATTGTTCCGTTATCGACGCTGGTTTTGAAGCTGTTCCACGGTATCTTGCTATTCACATCGGCAGGCCCTAAGTTAATCCATCCCTTGCCAATTTCTACGAAGATAGGGACGGCATTACCTTCGTGTTGACATGCCTCTTCCAAAGGCACGCCGTCACGTGGAACGGGTTTTTGAACGCTAAACTTCGTAAACGCATCGGCTGGTATGCCCAGCAACGGTTTAATCTTTATAAAGATATTCGGTAATGTCGGCTCCCAATGCACGCGTTGGCCATTCATGACGCACCATGTCTTGTAGAAGACGTTAAAGCAAGTTTCGGCTCTGACAGCCCAATCATCAGGATTCTGCATTGTCGGACCCCAAGCCAATGTGGCGCCATAAGGGGTGAAGTGTGCTATTTTCATAAAAGCCTGGAAATACGGACGCAGTACTTCCGGGTTTGGTACTGGAAAAACATTGACGGATGGCAGGCCAAATAGCTTCATATTCTCGACCACAGGTGCAATTTTGCCCGGATAAAATTTACGAGTGTCAAAGTTGTCAAAAATTTGTCCGGTGTACCAGGAGAAATTTCCTATTTGTCCGGTACGCGAGGAGAACCGCTCACCGGGTGCCTTACTTTCCTGGTGCGAAATATCCAGTTGTAACTGTCCCTGATTATTGCGCCACAGTGACCCGAGGGCGACGTGGCCTATGGGGCCGTATGCTCAAGGAAAGCGAAAAACAAGCGCCATGCCCTGATCAGTCGATTGCATCAGACTCATTTTTTATCAACGATGTCCATGAGTTCTGCAACGAACTGACCCCCATCGCGTGTATTGGAAAATTGTGGAAAACATTTTTCACCAAAAACCACATTGCGCAATTCTTCTAACGTGACCTTTCCCAAGGTTTGGGGTATTTCGCAGGCAAACGCTTCCTGAACCCCTTGTATTTTTATTGTGTTGTTTTCTATCTTGACCTGGTCAGTGTCTGTTTTTCCCTCTTTATATAAGGTGAATTCAAGGACGAAGTGCAACTTTGATTAATGGGTTGGATGGCTGAGGTGCATTAGTATCAAAGCCTTTTGACCAGCCAGTCGAAGAAGCACATGACCTATACACACCTCAGCCAAGCCGAACGTTATCAGAT
>SYFN01000250.1 GCA_005800405.1 Burkholderiales bacterium | reverse complement strand
TCTACGGTTACTGATGCAGAGCTTAAAATGATCGAAGATCGATTGAATCACCGCCCCAGAAAACGATTGGGATTTAAAACCCCGCATCAGGTGTTTCATGAATCTCTAAACCGTGTTGCACTTCGTACTTGAAACCACGTTGTCTTACTTCCGGTGGTTCTTAGCGGTATCTTTTCTGATTTTTTCAACAGATTTGTTGGTCCCGTACAAAATATTTCTGACTGGCGTCTCAACGGCTTGTTTGTGGGCGGGGTGATATTTTTTATTATTAAGTTTGAAGAAGAGCACAGGGCAAGGCAAACAACCGAAGAGCTCAATCAGATTCGAATTGACCGAATCAAGGCAGCTTCCTACGCTGCTCTGTTATCTGACCGGAATACCATGATTGACCTGCTGACCCATGATCTTAAAAATCCTCTGGGAACTATCACGTTCGTGTCAAGAACCCTGAAAGAGCAACTGCAAGACAATCAGACGGCTACACAGAAACTGCGGCACATCGACCAGTGCGTCAGCCGTATGAACAATCTGATCGAGCGCGTCGCCATTTCGGCGCACTTGGATCGGTATGAATCCTTGGGTTCTCCGATGTTTTCATCTGCAGCGGAACTGACCGAAGAATTAACCGAGACAAACACCGACCAAAGCAGGTTTCATGTCAACATTGAAGCGAACGCGGGCTTCAATGCGGACCGGGAGATGTTGACTGTTGTTTTTGGCAATCTCATCAATAACGCCTACAAATACGGTCATGCCGGAGGTGATATAGCGATTACAGTCAAGCGTACAGGCAGCGCATCATCGGCAGATTCAATGGGTACCGGACCATCGGTAATGGAGACTGAGGCAGTGTGCTTCGAGATCAGCAATGCCGGTGGCACTTTCAGGATACCAGATCAAGAGCGGGTCTTTGAAAGGTATTACCGACACCCAGATTCCATTGCCTTGCCGGGCATGGGGCTGGGGCTTAGCCTAGTGAAGGCAGCGGCTGCAAAAATTGGTGCGAGCGTCGATTTCCGACATACTCGCGACAGAGTTACATTCACGGTCAGGGTGCCCAATTGAAAAATCAACAGCTGGTCAAAATCATGTCACCACAACCCACTATGTCGATTGCGCTTGTCGAAGATGATGAGCTATTGCGAGCAGAGGTGAGTGATCATCTGACGAGTCATGGCTTTCTGGTCAATGCGGTAAATTCTGCTCGGGCGCTGGATGATCTTATTACTCACAGGCCGGTGGATATTTTCGCCATCGATCTCAACTTGCCAGGTGAAGATGGTTTGAGCCTGCCAAATCACTTGCGGCAAAATTTGCCTGATGCCGGCATTGTGATCATGATGGCGCGAGCGACGCTGAACGATCGTATCGCGGGTTATGGCGTCGGCGGTGCTGATGTTTACCTCACCAAGCCTGTCGTACCCGATGAGCTGTTGATGATACTTCGCAGTCTGTGAAGGCGCGTCAAGCCCGCACAGGACGACCATGCTTGGTCGCTGAGTCTCAGACAGCGTACCTTGCAGGGCCCCGGCTTGGCTTCCGTGCTGCGGCTGAAGATGCGCGAGAAGGTATTGTTGGTGGCACTTGTTCAGGCGCAGGACAACACATTAGATTCGGCCACTTTGTGTGATGTATGCACGGGGCAGACTGCCGACGAGATCATCAGCAAGCACGCGCTGGAAGAGCTGGTCGCCCGCTTGCGCAAGAAAATTCGCGAAGCGCAGTCTGATGATGCCGAGCCGGCTATCAAATCCGTCTGGGGTGTGGGCTATCAGCTCTGTCTGCCTATCAATCTGGTGCCATGAGTCGCTTGCGCCAAATCCTGCCAGTGCCAGTGCGATTGTTGGCAGCGACCTGCCCATTTTTTAAGCAGTCACGTCTGATCCGGTAAAGTAGGGCTTTTTTCGGGGACCGATACCATCCCGAAGCACTACACGAGATCTCGTTTTGCCGGATAGTGATGATGAATGTTGATTTACTGATTCAACAAGCCGCTGTGTACGATGGCAGCGGTGGGGGACCCACGATAAGCGATGTTGCGGTCAAGGCGGGCGTGATCGTCAGTGTAGGCAAGGCACTCCCTTTCACAGCGGCTGAGACGGTCAATGCGGATGGGCTTGCGCTCATGCCGGGTATTATCGACAGTCACACCCATTTTGATGCTCAAATTACCTGGGATTCGTTCGTGCGACCCTCACCGGCCATGGGCGTGACCACGGCAGTGATCGGCAACTGTGGCTTTACTATCGCGCCCTGCAAGGCCGCCGACCGTGATATCACCATGCGTCACCTGACTCAGGTCGAGGGCATGTCGCTGGAGGTACTGCGCAGCGGTATCGATTGGGGTTTCGAAACTTTTCCGCAATACCTGGACCTGCTTCGCAAGCGCGGTTGCACAGTCAATGTAGCCGCCTATATTGGCCACTCGTCTGTTCGCACCTGGGTGATGGGTGATCAAGCAAACAAGCGCGAGGCCACCGAAGATGAGATCGCACAGATGGTCGATCTCGTGAAAGAAGCGATGGCCGCCGGCGCCATCGGTCTAGCATCCAGCACCAGTCCGGCGCATAACGGCGAGGGTGGTTTGCCCATGCCATCCCGTCTCGCCAGCGATCATGAAATGATGTCGCTGATCAAAGCGATGGGTCATCAGGGGCAGGGTATCTACATGGTGACCAAGGGCGGTCAGATGCCCATTCCATTCCTCGAAGAGATGGCGGTGGCATCGGGCCGGCCCGTGATGATTGCTGCCTTGCTCCATAATCCGACCAATCCCGGTGCGGTATTTAATGATCTGAAAGCGATTACCGAGGCCAACGCGCGCGGTGTCCCGCTGGTGGGCCAGGTGTCCTGTTGCCCGTTGACGATGGATTTCACATTTCATTCGCCGTATCCGGTGGAAGGTCTCGCCAGCTGGAAGCCTGCGCTCGGTCTGTCACATGACGCACTCAAATCGACACTCGCTGATCCCGCGTTTCGTCAAAGCGTGCGCGACGAGCTGGCCTCGACGACGTCGTTCCGATTATTTAATAACGAATGGGACAAGGTGCATGTGGTCGAGACTCGCTTGCCCGAGCATGCGCATTTCGAGCAGCGCAGCGTGGCGGAACTCGCGCGCGAGCAGCACAAAGACCCACTCGACGTCGCGCTCGATCTGGCACTGGCTGAGGATTTGCAAACGGTATTTACCGCTATTCTGCTCAATAGCGACACTGACGCTGTGGCTGAGTTACTGAATCATCCCCACAGTCTGGTCACGCTCAGCGACGCTGGCGCGCATCTGACCTTTTTCAATGACGCTGGCTTCGGTCTGCATCTGATGGGACACTGGGCGCGTGATCTTGGCAAGATGCGGCTGGCTGATGCCGTGCATCAGCTGACAGCACGACCGGCGCAGATTCTTGGCTTGCCAAACCGAGGTTGGATACGCGGGGGTTATGCGGCTGATTTGCTGTTATTCGATCCGGCGGCCGTGGGCCGCGGCCCAAAAAAACGCGTATTCGATCTGCCCGGTGGCGCTCCCCGGCTCGATACCGATGCGCTGGGGGTGCACGGCGTCTGGGTCAATGGCCAACGGCTGGTGGACGGCAAGGGCTTGTTGCAGGATGCGCCTCTGGCGGGGGCTTTGCTGACTGAGTTTCAATAGCAGGCGCTGAATACATCCGCGTTGTATGGCGATCCAGCGCAGCTGAGCGACGTAGGGACCAGCAAAGCCAAGGGCTTGGTGCCATTGGCTTTGCCACAAAACTTTCTGGGTTTATTGCATCAGCGCTTTCTCAAAAAAAATACCGCAGCTCAGTGAACAGCAAACGATTGCGTTTCAGCAGACCATACAGCGTGTTGCTGCTGCCATCAAAATACTCGTAACCCGCCAGCAGCTTGATCTGATCGCTCCACGCATAACTCAACCGTGGCCGGATCAGGTATCCGCGTCGCTCCAGCAGTGCCGAACCTGACAGCTCGGTCTCCAGCGTTTCATTCCACCATTTTTTTGCGATGCGCACACTCACGCCGTTCTGGTCACGGTCGAGCTGCGAGGTCAGGATCGCATGCAGCTGCTCGGCAGCGGAGGGTGTTTGATACTTCATCACCCGGCGATTGAACAGTTGCACGATGCCGCTGGTGTTGTTGCCAAAATCATGCTCGATACCCAGCACGGTGTAAACAAAGGGATTTTTCACATAGGCCAGCGTGCCGTCGGGATCTTCGGTTCGGGTGTACGCCGATTCCAGCGCAAAGCGCCAGGCACCACGCGTGGTGGCTGAATCGAATCCAACGACGCGGGTGCGGTAATGTCGAAATACATAAGATGCCGAGAGGTCACCCGAAAGGTCATACCCATCGTAATACGACACGGACCAATCGACCGCTTTACCCGACTGATCGAGCTTCAATGCCCAGTTACGCGAGCCAGTTGGAATAACTTCCGAAATGCCGGGGCGCAGGTAGACTCGGTTCGGGCGGAATTCAGGTAGCCACACGCCCGTCACACTGGTGAAGGCATCCAGATTCCACGATGTTTTCGCTGCCAGCGATCCGAAACGGTCTTCATCGATATCAGCTGCCAGCAAGCGCGTATCGCGTGGCGTGAGATTGTCGGTGGGATTAAGACGGTCAGTACGACCCCAGGCAATGATCTGCTTGCCAAGACGAAAATCGAGCGCACCGAAACGTGCATCCAGGTAGACCTCTCGTACGCGTGCGATGTCATTACCATCAGCACGAAAATCTTCGCGTCCACCAAAGGCCTCCGCAAATACACCCAGCCCATTCTCGAAACGCTTATCCAGTCGCAGCCAGGTCGACGCCGTTCCAATATTTCCGCGATCGTCGTAGAGACGATTGGAGGACCAGTAGCCACTACGCAGCGAGCCGGTCAGACCGAGCGCATTGAGTTTACCCAGGAGGCCCGGGCGCTGGTCAGCGGTGTTTTCGGTTGGCGCCATATCAGGCGCCCTAGCCGGTTCGGCGTCGGGTGTCGAATTCTGGCTCGTCGTTTCCGGCGACTCCTTTGCATCGCTGCGAGACGCGGCAGGCGGTGGAGCGACAGTTGTGTCTTGCGCAGTCGCGCTGCTTAGCCCGCTGCCCAACAGCACTGCATAGAGAAAAAGCCAGACCTCGGCAATCCAAAGCCGTTTGGCAAATGTCGGATGACTTCGGTTGACAACACGCATTTACTGCTGTTCCATGTAGCGCGTCGTGAAGTAATCATCCTTCACGCCAATATTGACTTTGAAGTTATCGATGGTGATGACGGTACTGTGACCTGTCTGCAGATTGCGCGCTTCAAGGATACCGGCCTGCCATTTTTTCTTGACCGGATCGACTTCCTTGTAATGGCTGTAGCGCGCTTCTTTGAGTAGCTCACCTGCCTCATCATAGGCTACCGCTTTTAGCGTCACAAAATTATCTTTCTGAATCCAGACAATACGCTTGGAGTAGCCGGTATTGGATTTGATGGTGGCGTCTTTCGGTATCGATTCGATCACGAAGCAGGGGCTGCCATCGACGTCTTCCTCCTTGAGAATGGTGTGATTCCACTCCTTGACCTTGTGTCCTATTACATCGCCATAGGAAAAATCAGTGCCCACAAAGCTGTCTTTTTTGTTGGACGATATCAAGCGGCGTACTTTCTTCACGCTGGGCAGGTAGATCCAGATGTCATCTTCCTTGTCCGAGTGCTCAATGAGCATGGAGACGGTCCCTTTGACATCGGTAGGCTCCAGAAAGCGCGTCATGCGTTTGTTATCGACACCGTTCGGCTCGAGCTTACTAGTGCCGAAGGTCTTGCGAACACGTTTCTGGCCTGATTTGTTCGTCAGTGTCATGGTGCTCTCCGAAATGGAGTCGGCGTATTTCGCGACCATGAAATTCTTGTCCATGATTTCGGTCGCCGACAGTGCCCAGGCCTTGTTGGGCACGGTGCTCATCAGAATGGCGCTAAGACCGATTGCGGCGACCATCGCCAGCCCCGGGCGTTTGTTTCCGGATGTCGTGTTCACATCACCTCCATTAAAAATGAATTTAGGTCGGAATTTCAGTACCAGTGCTGGCATGACCGTTAGTGCCGCTGTCACACTGACCAACATGGCGGTGCCGATCAGGATGGCGTTCCAGGTGTGGGGGTAGTAGCCACGTGAACCCGCTTGCACCGCATAACCACCTGCGACGGCCGAGGCCACGAACAGACAGGCCTTACCCGCCGTCTTGAGTACCTTGCGGAATGCAGCATCCACATCGGTGCCACGCGCGATTTCTTCGCGTAGTCGGAACAGTATATAAATCGCGTAATCCGCACCGATACCAATGGCCAGCGCCGAGGTCAGCGCGGTGGGTACGTTCAAGCGCATGCCGAGCCAGCCCATCAGCCCCATGTTCACCAGCACCGAGAGCAGCAATGGCGTGACCACCAGGACGCCCGCAATCAGCGAACGGAACACCAGCGCTGCAGCAATGAAAACCACGCTGGCAATCTGCACCACGTTCAGGATCTTGTCCTTGACGATCACTTCGGTAATTGCAGCGCTCTGAGCGACGCTACCACCAATATTGACGCGTATATTCGGCGGAAATTTTTTCGCGACGAAGTTCTGTATGTCTTTCCACAGCAGATGGAGATCGGCAGTGCTGTCGCTGTGCGTGAAGATGACCATGTTCGCCATCTTGTAGTCGTAATCGACATAAGGGTCAAAATCGCCTGGCTCTCCCGACATCGAGTACAGCAGCAGGAACTCGGCAATCGTCGCCTGCTGATCCGGGATGCGGAAGAATTCGGGCTTGTCCGCATTCATCGACTGGTTCATGCGCTTTATGAATTCGGAGATCGAAATCACTTTACCGATGTTGGGCTGGGCCGTGATGAAGGTCTGCAACTCGTCCATCGCTTTCAAGACCGCCGGGTCCTTGATCGCATCGGGTTGATCACCTTCGATCATCAGATAGACGTTATTCGTACCTGCCATTCGCTCATTGAGTTTTTTATCTGCCACCATCAATGGCAGGTCAGGGTCGAAATACTTTTTCAGTGCGCTCTCGATTTTCAATTGGGTCATCCCGGCGACTGCGATGGCGACGATGATGCCAACGGCAATGAAGATGCGTGAACGCTTCTCACCCAGCATCAGATCGGCATAAAAGCTGGTGATACGATCCCACACACGCTCTTCGCGTTCCATGCGGGCCTCTTTCTCGCCGGGTGCCGGCAGCACAGCGCGCAGTGCGGGAATGAAGGTCATTTCAATGACCAGCACCGACAGAATGCCGATGCCAGCAAAAATACCAAAGACTCGAATCGAGACGATGTCAAAGATCATCAACGACAGGAAACCGGCGGCAGCGACCAGGCCGGCAGTCAGCATCACGGGTCCGATCTTGACGATCGATTCGATCACGGCCATACGATTGGCTTCACGCGGTGAGAGCGCGGGATTCGCGCGCAGCAGGTTGTATTCTTCGTAATAGCGCTTGAGCATCTGCACTGCATGTCCCGCACCGACCGCAAGAATCAGAATGGGCGTTGACATGTTGAAGATATCGAGCGGCACATCTGCCAGACCCATGAAGCCTTTACCCCAGGTCACGGCAACGATAGGTGTGACCAGCGGCAGTATCAGCCCTTGTATGGTGCGGAAGGCCTCGTAGTGGATGATGCCGATGACTCCAATCGCAATCAGCAAGAGCCGACCGCCGCGTCCCGAGAACTGCTCGAGCAGTGCAAGAAATGCGGGATAGCCCGTCACCACAATATCCACTGAATCATCGCGCTCGGCTGCAACGATGTCCTCAATTTTTTTGTTCACATAGCTGAACCCGCCTTTACCTTCTTTCAGCTCTGCGGGTGTTGCGTCTCGCACTTCGGCGAGTACGGTAATCGTCTTGAAGTCGTTGGAAACCACCGAATTCATGTACGCAGTGTTACGCTGCAAAGCATCTTTCAGCGCAGCCATCTGCTCGGGGGTAGTGGGCACATCGGTCATCATCTGACGCACTTCCATGCCTTCTTCGGTACCACGGATATCCTTCGCGCGCCGCGCCGACACGGATAGTAAATTGGCTTTCACCACGCGGGGTGTTTCACGCAGCTTGCCTGTGATCCGCTGGACTTTTTCGAGTACCTTGGGGTTGAATACATCCCCGTCTTTGGGCGTGATACCGATCACGCCGACATAGCGCGATCCAAACACTTCTTCGACCTTGAGTGTGGTGGCGACGAATGGATGCGAGCGCGGGACGATATTGTTGGGGTCAATGATGACGGTCAGCGCCTGTCCACGGAAATGCAGGAAGACTGTGGCAATCAGTACCGCTGCGAGCACGGCCCAGCGAAAACGAACGATGAATTCTATGTAGCGGCGCATGGGCCGGTCTCCTTGTTGTCGTTGTTATGCGGGATGCCACCCCGATGATGAGGCGCTTCAGGCCGGAACGCCGAACGATAATGAATCACTGAACATTGTCCGGGCGCTCATGCTGGGTAGCACAGACTGAACACTACCCCGGCGAAGCGACTCGAATATTAACAGAACGATCGTTCTATTTGTGACCAGTCGAGTATTTGTTGAGGCTGCGTCGAGTGTTTGTCCGGGTTCATGCGCGATTCTGCCCCGTTTTTTGCCATATTGAATACGTAAATTATTTTTTTGATATGTCGGGTATTGATACGGTCAGCGGCAATGATCGTTTGGGTCGGAGCCGTTACACTGACAGATTCTTGTTGGAGGTTTCATGCACACCGTGATCGATAGCGCCGCAGTCAGCACCTTGTTTACTCATGCCCGAAGCCAGAATGGCTGGACGGATCGTCCTGTGAGTGATCAGCAGCTTGAGGATCTTTATGAGCTGATGAAATTTTGCCCAACCTCGGCCAACAGCCAGCCGGCCCGCTTGGTATTTTTGCGGACGGCCGAGGCAAAGGAGCGCCTGCGGCCAGCGCTCTCGCCGGGCAATGTGGGCAAGACCATGAGCGCACCGGTCGTTGCCATCATTGCGCATGACTCGGATTTTCATATGCAGCTGCACAAGACTTTTCCGCACAATCCGGACTTTGCCAGTCTTTTTGCGGGCGATGAAAAGCGCGCCGCAAGAGAGAGCTTTGCCTTTCGCAATGGTTCGCTGCAGGGTGCGTATCTGATCATGGCGGCGCGTGCGATCGGATTCGATTGCGGTCCCATGTCGGGATTCGACAATGCACTTGTCGATAAGACTTTCTTTGGTGGTGGCAGCGTGAAATCGAACTTTCTCTGCTCGCTCGGTTATGGCGATCCATCCAAGGTGATGGATCGCTTGCCGCGGCTTACATTTGGTGAGGTCTGCCAGTTGCTGTGAGATTTATCCCAGTATTTTTCGGTTGTTCTTGACAGAGATGCCGAGTGCATAAGGCTGCAGAGCCGATTCGCTGACACCGTAAGCCGTCATGAAACGATTCAGCAGCGCCTGCTCCTCGGGCGCTGCCACACCGTCCGAGAGCAATGAGTCATAGAGGTTGAGCAAAACACAGAGCTTTTGATCTTCATTCAGCAAAGTAGCTGACTCAGCCAGAAATGCATCGACGTCTTTGGATTTTGCGTATTTGCCCGCATCATCGAACAAGGCCTTGTCGTTGCCAAGCGCCTGGAGCACTTGCCCGATTTCTTCAGCCTCAACTGCACCATCGGCATGAATCATGTGCAGCAAGCCCACTGCAAGGACCAGCTTCGGTGTCAGCGCGGGCGGCGCGCCTTTGAACATATCAAACAATCCCATGGATAAACTCCTTCAATAACGTTGTGATCGAATGCCACGACGGCGTCGGCCGGCTGAGCGTACAGGCTTGAACTTGCCAAAAAAATATCGGAACTCGTTGCGCTACCGAGCATGATAACGCATTGGTTGACGGACAATGGGTGTCCTGTCAGAGGCTCACTCAACAGCATTGAGGCCGGCATGATTTTCCTGTGCCCGACGCAGAGTGCCAGGCACTCGTACCTGTCTTCTTAAAGCAATTCGCCAATGATCCTACGGCGCGTGAAGGCATGATGGGATGGCTTTGGTGGCGTTGGTGACCCTGGCTTCCCGGCACTAGGGTTATTCATCAGACCGGCAAAATAATTGTGATACAGTCACTTTCGCTTATTAACAGCGTGTCAGCGCGCCAGCGGTTCCTCACGGCGAGCGTAGTTGCCTCGAACGCAGTGTCGGTCTCACGAGTTTGATTTCCAGTATCGATTGGAGCCAAAGCCGGATGAATTCGATTTTGCCGTTTTTGTTTGATCTGCTGGCATACACGGCCGTATTCGTCATCATCGTGCTGGGCCTTGGCGTCATTGCCAGCATGATGGGCATTTTCAATTTCGCCCACGGGGAGTTTCTCCTGCTGGGTGCCTACAGCGT
>SYFN01000249.1 GCA_005800405.1 Burkholderiales bacterium | reverse complement strand
GGCTGGGCGCGGTCCTGTGGAATCCCGCCCGTATAGGGCATCGTAGAGCGAGCCCCAGCGGGCGTTAGCAGCATTGAGTGCGTAGCGTGCATTCAGGATGGGCACTACCAGTTGAGGACCTGCGGTGATCGCGAGTTCTGCGTCCACATTCTCGGTGGTGACTTTCACCTCCTTGGGCATAGGCAGCAGATAACCGATCGACTCCAGGAATCCCCGGTAGGCCGCAACGTCGGTGATCGGCCCCGGATGCGCACGGTGCCACTGACTAAGTTCGGTTTGCAGGCGATCGCGTTCGGCCAGCAGCGCTGCATTTTTGGGCGCCAAGTCATTGACGATCTGTGCAAAACCTTTCCAGAAGCCGTCGCCGGCAATGCCAGTGCCGGGAAGCACTTCATCTTCGATGAACTGATGCAGGACGGTTGCCACTTGCAATCCGTGGTTTTGGGTACGTTCTGTCATGATGATTTACCTGTTTAAAAATTGGGTGGTTAAAAATGTTTGAGATCTGTGAGCAGAGTACTGAGTAATTTGCGCTGCCTTTCGCACACCGTTGACATGTTTACGCAACAAATTGAGCTAAATCGTCCAAAGTCCGTCCCTGACCGTGTGGTATGATTCCAAGCTCTTCGAGCGGTGAGTTCGAACGGTTTACCCAGAAGGTTCGGTAACCAAACCACGCCGCACCACAGACGTCCCAGCAATTGCTGGATACGAACAAAGTATCCTTGGCGGATACGCCCAGCGTATCGGGACCGAGTTGGTAGGCTTCCGGCGCTGTTTTGAATTTTTCGACGGCGTGCACTGACAGCACTTGAGTAAATAAATCACTCATGCCAGCCGCCTGCACCGCAGCATCGAGCATTTCCGGATTGCCGTTGGAAAGAATGGCAAGTTTGAGGCCCTTGCTCTTGAGCGACTTGAGTACCTCGAGATTTTCGGGAAAAGCGTCGAGCCTCGCGTACTGACCCATGATCCGGTTTTGCGCATCAAGCGTCAGTTCCAACCCGAGCTTGCGGCAAGTGAATACCAGCGCATCCTGAGTCACTTCCCAGAAAGGCTTGTACGTATCGGACAGCGTGCGCAAACGCATGTACTCGATCTGCTTGTCGCGCCACAAATCAGCGACCGCAGCACCCTTGCCGGGAAAAAGACGCTCGGCCAGCGCGCCGATCGAGTAGACATCAAAAAGCGTGCCGTAAGCGTCGAAAATAATTGCCTGAACAGACATATGGGAAGTCCCTGAAGGAGCACGCCGACAGTATATTCAGTCAGAAAAGCTTTAAACCTTCACAAAAGTTGCATCACTTGTGCTTTCGAGTCACAAGTCGAACTCTTTGAGAAGGCGCAGGGCGCCGATCGTGAGCCCGGCTTTGCAACGCCAAGGTTGGCAGCGACAGGCCGCTTATACGTCGATATTGCCAGCCGAGAGTGCGTTCAATTCGATGAAAGCCCGCCGCGGCTCGACATCGTCCCCCATGAGAGTCGTGAAAATCTGGTCGGCGGCAATGGCATCTTCGATCTGCACTCTCAACAACCGGCGAGCTGTCGGATCCATGGTCGTTTCCCACAGCTGCTCGGGATTCATCTCGCCCAAACCCTTGTAACGCTGCTTGGAAACACTGCGTTCGGCCTCATCACGCAGCCAGCCCATCGCCTGGTGAAAGTCGGCGATGGCAGATTCACGCATCTTCTCGCCGCTGCCACGACGGATCAACGCACCGGGGCCTATCAAGCCTTTGAAGGTTGCCGCCGCTTCAACCAAAACGGCGTAATCGGGACCATGTACAAATTCAGCATCAATCACACTCACTTTCAGGTTGCCGTGATGGCGACGGGCGATACGCAATAGGTGACGGGCTGAGAGCGCATCCGAATTGACGCTGACTTCCAGCGCCGAGTCGTTGATTTCAGCGCTCAAGGCTTGCGCTGACTGCTCGGCGGCTTTTGTAGTGTCAAGGTTGAGGGTGACGCCCGTCATAATGGCTGACAGTGTCGCATCATCAATCGCACGCGATAAGCGCTTGATGATGGCATTCGCCGTGTTGTATTTGCGAACCAGTTCGGAGAGCGCGTCGCCAGAAATCGGCGTGCTGCTTTCTGTCGGCACCAGTGCCGCATCGTTCAGCGCGATCTGCATCATATAGCCGGCCTCTTCAAAATCGTCTTTCAGATAACGCTCATCTTTGCCATGCTTGACCTTGTAGAGCGGAGGCTGCGCAATGTACACGTGGCCGCGCTCGACGAGCAGTGGCATCTGGCGATACAGCAAGGTGAGCAGCAAGGTACGGATATGAGCACCATCCACATCCGCATCTGTCATGATGATGATGCGGTGATAGCGTAGTTTGTCGATATTGAATTCATCTGCGCCTATCGAGGTACCCAAGGTCGCAATAAGTGTCGTGATCTGCTCGGAAGAAAGCATTTTTTCGAAACGCGCTTTTTCGACATTCAGCACCTTGCCGCGCAGCGGAAGAATGGCCTGAAATTTACGGTCGCGTCCTTGCTTGGCCGAGCCCCCCGCAGAGTCACCCTCGACAATATACAACTCGCACAAGGCCGGATCTTTTTCCTGACAGTCTGCGAGCTTGGCAGACAAGCCCAGGCCATCCATCACGCCTTTGCGGCGAGTGAGTTCGCGCGCCTTGCGCGCCGCCTCACGC
>SYFN01000248.1 GCA_005800405.1 Burkholderiales bacterium | reverse complement strand
TGATTTTTTCGCGCGCGTACCCGTTTTGATGATCTTGCCCTCAGCCGTCACCACGGTGAGCGAGAGCACGTTTTCACGCATCGTGCCGTAACGCACGGCATTCGTGCCTGATGCGCGGGTGGCCGCCATGCCACCGATCGAGGCATCCGCACCCGGATCGATAGGAAAAAAGAGTCCGGTATCCTTGATTTCGGTATTTAACTGCTTGCGTGTCACACCCGCCTGCACCGTCACGGTCAGATCTTCCGGGTTCACCGCAACCACCTGACTCATTTGCGAGAGATCGACTGACAGTCCGCCCTGCAGCGCCAGAATGTGGCCCTCCAGCGAGGTGCCCGTACCATAAGCGATGACTGGAAAGCGATATTGATTGCAGAGGCGAACGGCAGCGGCGACCTCGTCGGATGTATGCGCGAACACGACCGCATCCGGCGGCATGGGGTCATATGAGGATTCATCACGCCCATGGTGCTCTCGCATGGCCATGGAGGTCGACAAACGTTCGCCGAAAACGGTTTTCAACTCAGCCAACAATGCCTCAGGCATGTCGCGTCTTAGGGCGGAGGGAGGGGCAGGATGGTTCATGGAAGTTTCTCCGTAAGAAAACTATTGTACCCTCTCGCTGACAATAGAACGGCGCAACATCGGCGAAAAAACGGTTTTTTGCGGCGAGCGAAGGCATTTTCCCGTATCCTGCGCCCCGACTCTTTTACTTTTATCTACTATGGGCAACCGACTTTCCAAAATCGCCACCCGCACCGGGGACGATGGCACCACCGGGCTGGGTGATGGCAGCCGCACCACCAAGGACGCACTGCGCGTTCAGGCCATGGGCGATGTGGATGAATTGAATTCCCATCTAGGTCTACTGCTGTGCGAAGACATGCCGGAAGATCTGCGGCAAGAGCTGGTCACGATCCAACATGATCTGTTCGATCTCGGTGGCGAATTATGCATACCAGGTTTCAGCCTCATCACTGATACCCACGTCATCAGGCTCGACACCTTGCTGGCGAAATATAACGCCACGCTGCCTGTGCTCGCGGAATTCATTTTGCCTGCGGGCTCACGTGCTGCGGCCCAATCTCATGTTTGCCGCACTGTTTGCCGACGTGCTGAGCGGGCGATTGTCGCTCTTGGCAGCACCGAGACACTCAATCCGCAACCCCAGCAATATGTCAATCGCTTATCGGATCTGCTGTTTGTGCTTTCACGCGTATTAAATCGTCACGCAGGTGGTACCGACGTACCGTGGCAAAAAGGTCGTCAGCGCACCTGATGTGACGACAACCTGCCTGGTGGGTTCTTGGGTGCATCCGCATACCGCCTTGATAGATCATCACCACCCGTTGTCCACACACGAAACAGCCGATAGGCGCTGATTGCCGATTCGGTTCTCCGACCCGAAGATGACTTTGCCTCTCGCCTGCTGCGAGAGCTGAGTATCGACCCCCTGCCGCGTTGAACTTGTTTGTCATGGTGGTTACGAAATTTCATTTGAATAGCCCACCGCCAAACGATTATGAAACGATCGCTGAGTACAGCCTTTTATCATCCCAATAACAATACTGAGATCCCTGGCGGCGACGCAAAGAAGGACCCCGCTCCCAAGCGCGTAGCGCCGACGATGCTCGTTCGGGATTCAACGCCTGATCCGATAGCAGCAGCCGGTATATCACCAGCGACGCCTATTCAAGCTCTCGGCCCGATCAGTCAGCCGCTCCTGTTATCCATGGGGCAGGCATCCGAACCACAGCAAGCGCCGGGATCAACGTCAATCCAAGACGCCGATGTCAATCTTGCCGACAAAAATGGCCAGACACGGTTGATGCTCGCCGCTCAAGATGGCGACCTGCCCGTCGTCCAAATCCTACTTTCCAATGGCGCGGCCACCAACGCCATCGACCACAAGGGCCAGACGCCGTTGATGTATGCCGCGACACAGGGCCATCTGACGACCGTGCAGGCTTTACTGAACGCACCACGGATCGACATCCATGCCAAAGCCCTCAACGGAGCAACCGCCTTGATCGTCGCGACAGACAACGGCAAAGACGATGTCGTGCAAGCGCTCATCGACCATGGCGCTGACGTCTACATCACCGAATACGAGGACCGGACACCGTTAATTTGGGCCGCCGAAAAATGTCATCTGCCGATCGTGGAAACTTTACTGAGCGCCCCCAGATCGACATCAATGCAAAAAGAAGCAACGAAAAAACGGCCTTGTACATGGCAGTAACCAGCGGTGATGATGAATTGGTGGAAGCACTCATCGACCATGGCGCCGATCTCAACCAAGTCTACGAAAAAATCAAGGCATTGCTTAACGATCCTGATGATGACTCAGACGATGACGTTGAAGAAATGTGCGTATCGTCCCTTGATTTTCTGAGGAAATACCTCAACCAACGCGAGGCAAGCGTGGGCAATTTGAGCAAAGAAGCCACTTGGGCCAGTGCTTTTGCGACCTCGGCAGTCCCGCCCGGAACGAGTCCGTCAACAATTCCCTCGCTCCAGTCGCTGGCACTCGATACCCTTTTCCAACAAGCGCAGGTGCAAGGCCCTTCGCTGGCTCAAATCTCGTTTCAGGCCACGCGCGACCAATTGCTCCAAAAGAAACTAAGCGCCAAGGAAGCTGTGAAACTTATTTATAAGTCGAGTAACACCCCCTTCGAGACCGCTGCGGTACAAATCCTGGCCATCTCCACCCAACTTGGCGTCTATCGTACAAAGCCAGAACATGACTTAATTCATCAGGCATTGCTAACTTCACGTTTGATGGACGAATACGAAAAAAGTAAGTCCTGTCTACGTTTTGAAAACGTCAATCGCTGGCAGGTCTCCAGCCAAACCTTGCTGACCCGCGCAGCTCAGGCCGGTGACCAAATACTGGTCAACGCGCTCATTACTTTCGGTGCCGCTTATCATCTGCCCGACCAGCATGGCAACAACGCCCTGCACGCCGCTGTCAAAGCCCGGCAGTGGTCTGTATGTAGCTATCTGCTTGCGCGCGGGGCCGATCCCAACACGAGCGATCGCAGCGGTCACTCCACCCTGACCTATCTCGCACAGGCTTTTGCCAAGGGAGATGAAGAGACCGCCATTATCGTCGCGAAGTTAATCGCACCACTACTGGCCAAGGGCTATCGCCTTGATCGTGTCGACCAAGATTTTGAGGCTCCAGAGCTAGACTCCTCAGTGACGACGATTCTGGAAATTTTACAAAGTGACCTAAATCGCTATGCCGTGTACCTCGATCTGCTCAACGCCGACAATATCGATCTCGCCGACGGCAGAGTCCGGACACCCTTGATGTTCGCCGCTATATATGGGCACTTGACAACTTTACAGAGGCTCATCGAGAAAGGCGCGAACATCAACGTCACCGACTACAAGGGCCAGACACCGTTGATGTCAGCGACCTTGCAGGGCCATCTGACGATCGTGCAGGCTTTGCTGAGCGCACCCGAGATCGATATCAACGCCAAATCACTCATTGGAAAAACTGCCCTGCACATGGCGGCAGGCTACGGAAAAGACGAAGTTGTGAAAGCGCTCATCAATAAGGGCGCCAACGTCAACATCACCGATAACGTCGGCCTGACACCGTTGATGACCGCCACCTTGCAGGGCCATCTGACGACCATCCAGGCACTCTCTTTCATATAAGCACACCAACATAAAATACTTAAAAGCTTTAGTTCACTACACAAGCTGTTGAATTTACTTGTTTCAGCAGCTAGCACAAACCAGTGTCTTTTTCGGTTGCTCAACCACTACCAAAGAAAGCACACTAAATCCGTATAAATTAATTGGAGAAATCAATGTCACAAGCCAAAACACTCACAGCACAAGAACTTGACCGCGTACTTGAATATATCAAGACACGACCACACGCAGCAAGAAATCGTGTAATGCTTTTACTCACAGTATGGACAGGCATGCGTGTAGGCGAAGTATCAGCATTGACTATCAATGACATTCGTACTGACACAGGTGAGATAAAAGACGAAATCTACTTGGCAGCAGAACGTGTGAAATATCGTCACGCACGTACTGTGTACATCAATCAGCGAATGCGTGAGGAACTAGCCAAGTACGTGGTTGGTAAACATTGGATTAGTGACGACCAGCCGTTATTCAGCACCCAGCAGAGCATACGCAAAACATTTAGCAGAAACACATTGGCACAACATTTTCATTATTTGTATCGCAAGGCTGGCGTTTCTGGTGCTAGCAGTCACAGCGGACGCCGAACGTTCGTTACGACACTGGCTAACAAAGGTGTCAGTGTTCGGCTGCTGGCTAGTTTGGCTGGTCACCGCTCAATTGCGACAACGCAGCAATACATTGATGTGAATGACGATTTGAAGCGTAGGGCTGTGGAATTGGCTTGAATTTGCTGGAAGGCTAGTTTATTAAAACGCAGCTTTTTTACACGCAACTTTGGCTGGCTGGCAAAAAACCTGCGTTTTCATAAACCACCCCTCTGTCCCGAACATACCCCTGAAAACCCGCATAAAAACTGGGTTTTCAAGCTGTGTCAAAAAACCTGCGTTATGCTAAACCGTCTCTTCCGCTGCCAGCTGCTCCACTGTCCACTTTCTCGCTGTTTTGCCGTTACTTCAACCTCTTTCCCTTGTTTGCCCAAGCCCGCTCGTGCTCCTCAAGTAATTCAATTTGCTCAAGCTCTTCAGCTGACATTTCTATTTTCAACTGCTGCCGTAGCTGATTTTCCATTTCCCATACTTCTCTGTCACGCTGATTTATATGACCGACTACTTTACCATCCAGTTTGCGCAATCCCGCTCGTGTCAAATCATTGTTTGCTATAGATTGTGCTTCAAGTTCAGATTTACCAGCTACTCTTGCTTTACTGTAACTGTCCAAATAAATTCGTGCTTGCCTAATTTCAGCCTTGCGCTGTAATTCTTCATACGTCTCAAGCATCGTTTCATCAGCTTGATTTATCACTTGCTCCAATACTTCAATCTGTATGTCTCGTTTGCTGCGCCAACCAAGTGCTTATTCTTCTTCCTTAGGGAAGCGCTGATTTATTCCCCGAAGGCCTTCCCGTAACGCAGTTGTTCTTTTAGAATTACGTCTACGCCCCCTGCTAGCG
>SYFN01000025.1 GCA_005800405.1 Burkholderiales bacterium | reverse complement strand
GATAATCCATCGCATCTTCCTTGCTGCGCATGGAACGAGTTTCTTTTTTGTCTGGGTCGTACAGGCGCGTTTCCTGCGCAACGCTACCGCCATCTTCGATCAACTCGATCTGGCGACGCACTTCGTAATTGATCGCTTCTTCCAGAAAGCGGAAAGAGTTGAGATTCTTAATTTCGCAGCGCGTGCCAAATTCTTTTTGTCCAACAGGACGCACTGACACGTTAGCGTCACAGCGGAATGAGCCTTCCTGCATGTTCCCGTCACAGATACCCAGCCACATCACCAGCGAGTGCAATGCTTTGGCATAGGCCACCGCCTCAGCGGCGCTGCGCATCTCGGGTTCGGTGACGATTTCCAGCAGGGGGGTGCCGGCGCGGTTAAGATCAATGCCGGTCATGCCGTGATAATCCTCATGCAGCGATTTACCCGCATCTTCTTCCAGATGCGCGCGAGTCAGATGCACGGTCTTCATTTCTCCCTTACCGTCTTTTTCCATCACGAAGGACAGGCTACCGCCTTGAACGACGGGAATTTCGAACTGACTGATCTGGTAACCCTTGGGCAGGTCAGGATAAAAATAATTTTTGCGGGCAAATACCGATCGTGGTGCAATCGTTGCGCCGATCGCAAGACCGAACTGAATAGCACGCTCCACTGCGCCGCGATTTAATACCGGCAGTACGCCGGGCAGAGCCAGATCCACAGGACAGGCTTGCGTGTTGGGGGCGGCGCCGAAGGCGGTGGGCGCGCCACTGAAAATTTTGGAGGCTGTCGTGAGCTGCGTGTGGGTTTCAAGCCCGATCACCACTTCCCATTGCATGATGTGTCCTTTGGCTGCTGCGCGTTTTGCGTGTTGGTACGAGTTAGGCGCTATCTGCGGGTCGGCGCTGATGCCAGTCGGTTGCCAGTTGAAATTGATGCGCAATATTGAGTAATTTCGCTTCACAAAAATAATTACCGATCAATTGGAGGCCAACTGGACGATTCGTATTTTTTGCGCCTTGTCCAAAGCCCACGGGGATCGACATGCCGGGCAAACCAGCGAGACTGGTGGATAAGGTGTAAATATCAGCCAGGTAGTTGGCGACAGGATCGTTGACTTTTGATCCGAGACCCCAAGCAACCGTGGGGGCAACCGGCCCCATGATCACATCGCACTGCGTGAATGCCTGTTGAAAATCCTGTGCGATGAGCCGGCGAATTTTTTGTGCTTGAAGATAGTACGCGTCGTAATAACCATGCGAGAGTACGTAGGCGCCAACCAGAATGCGCCGCTTGACTTCATCACCAAAGCCCTCGGAGCGCGTCTTGCGGTACATGTCGCCGAGATCCGTGTATTCCTTGGCACGATAACCATAGCGCACGCCGTCAAACCGAGACAGATTCGATGACGCTTCTGCTGGTGCAATTACGTAGTACACCGGGATCGAGAGCGATGTTTTGGGCAGCGAGATATCGACCAGCGTTGCGCCCAGCTTCTCGTATTCTGCAAGTGCATTGCGTATCGCTTGTTCGACATCGCTGGCGAGTCCTTCGCCGAAATATTCTTTTGGCACGCCTATCTTGAGGCCTTTGAGGTTCTTATCCAAAGCGCGTGTGAAATCTTCAGGCTCGCGCGAGATCGAGGTTGAGTCATGTGGATCAAATCCGCTCATTACATTGAGCAGTAAGCCACAGTCTTCAGCAGTCCAGGCCATCGGACCGCCCTGATCCAGCGAGGAGGCGAAAGCAATCATGCCGTAGCGTGACACGCGTCCATAGGTCGGTTTGATCCCGGTAATGCCGCAGAGTGCCGCGGGTTGGCGGATCGAGCCGCCGGTATCAGTGCCCGTGGCCGCAGGTGTCAGGCCACCCGCGACTGCCGCCGCTGACCCGCCGGAGGATCCGCCGGGTACGGCGGTTTTGTCCCAAGGGTTCTTGACCGCGCCGAAAAAGGAATTTTCGTTCGATGAACCCATGGCAAATTCATCACAATTTAATTTGCCCAAGTTAACCATGCCTGCTGCGCGGAAATGTTTCACCACAGTGGCATCAAATGGGCTGGTGTAGTCAGAGAGCATCTTTGAACCGGCGGTCGACGTCCAACCCACGGTGACGAAAATGTCCTTGTGTGCAATCGGCAGCCCGGTCAGTGCGCTGGCAGTACCGCTGGTGATACTCGCGTCCGCTGCCTTTGCTTGTGCCAGCGTCAGCTCAGGATCGACGCTGATGAAAGCATTCAGATCGCTGGCGGCAATCCGAGATAAATAGTCGCTGGCGAGTTCGGTTGCCGAGATCGCGCGGCTTTTGAGTTGCGTGGACAGTGCTTTAAGTGTCTGAGTAGGCATGAGGCGATGGTGCGCTGTGTTCGGATAGGCGGCATTAAAAAGGGATGACGAGCCTTCTTACTCGATGACTTTCGGGACCAGATAGAGCCCATCCTGGGTCAGCGGAGCCGGCTTTTGATAGGCATCGCGCTGATTGCTCTCGCTAACCTGATCATCACGTAGGCGTAGGGCAAGATCGTTCTGCCAGGCGGTAATCGGGTGAGACAGCGGTTCGACACCTGCGGTATTAATCGATTTCATCTGTTCGACCAGCGCGAAAATACGGTTCAATTTGTCAAGCGCATCGGCAGATTGCTGGTCGTCAAGATCGAGCTGCGCTAGTTTGGACAGTCGCGCAATATCGGTGAGGGACAAGGACATGTAGGGGTCGCCGGGCGGCGCGTCAGGGTCAACGATTTTAACAATGGCAAACAATGCAAGGCATGCGTTTCCGCCGGAGAAAGCAGCAGAACAGCGAATTTTTCCGGTTTCTGTCAGCCAATTCAGCAGGGATTATAAGGTAGAATGTCTGGTTAATGGCCGTAGCAGCCGCTCTTCGCGCGGCGCACAATTTCGAACCATTCCCGCAATTTTTTCGCCGGGCGTGTTCCGTTCCGGCGCTTGAGGACAAGATTTCATGTTTGCATTCCTTCGCAGTTATTTTTCGAACGATCTAGCGATTGACCTTGGCACCGCCAACACCCTGATTTATGTCCGTGGTCTGGGTATAGTGCTCGATGAGCCATCCGTCGTCGCGATCCGCCAGCAGGGCGGTCCGAACGCCAAGAAAAATATTCAGGCCGTCGGCAAGGAAGCAAAGCAGATGCTGGGCAAGGTGCCTGGCAATATCGAAGCCATACGTCCGATGAAAGATGGCGTGATTGCCGACTTCACGGTCACCGAGCAAATGCTCAAGCAGTTTATTCGGATGGTGCATGACACCAAGCTATTTAAACCTTCTCCCCGCATCATCATTTGCGTACCCTGCG
>SYFN01000247.1 GCA_005800405.1 Burkholderiales bacterium | reverse complement strand
TGGTTTATCGACAATCGGCAGCATTTCCTTCGGTTGTGCCTTGGTAGCTGGCAAAAAACGACTCCCCAAACCTGCCACCGGAAACACGGCTTTGCGTATGTGTGTCATGTCGTTTGCTCCAATAAATCCAGTAAACCGGCTTCATCAAGTATGGCAACGCCGAGTTCTTCAGCTTTGGTAAGTTTGCTGCCAGCCTCCTCGCCGGCGACAACGAAACTGGTTTTTTTAGAAACCGAACCAGCTACCTTACCGCCCGCTGCTTCAATCATCGCAGCTGCCTCATCACGTTTGAGCGTCGGCAGCGTACCCGTCAGCACAAAAGTCTTACCGGTCAAGTGCTGAGAACGCCGCTCAGGCTCGCCTTCTTCCCAGTGTATGCCAGACGCACGCAATTGCGCGATCAGCTCGCGATTGATGGGATCATGCAAGAAGCTCAGAATGCTTTGCGCAACCACCGGCCCGATATCATCCACAGTCAGTATTTGTTCTTCGGTGGCATCCAGCAAAGCGTCGAGATTACCGAAATGCCTCGCCAGAGACTTTGCGGTGGACTCACCCACATGCCGTATACCCAATGCGTAAATGAAGCGCGCTAGGGTGGTGGATTTGGATTTTTCCAGCGCATCGAGCAAATTTTGTGCTGATTTTTGCGCCATGCGATCCAGTTCGGACAGCATTACCAGACCCAGCTTGTAAAAATCTGCAGGGGTAGTCACCAGACCACGATCGACCAGTTGCTCCACCAGTTGCTCGCCCAGACCCTCAATATCCATCGCGCGGCGCGAAACAAAATGCAGCAGGCCACCCTTGCGTTGTGCTGCGCAAGATACCCAGCCGCCAGAACAACGCGCAACCGCCTCTTCTACTGGCCGCACAATCGGGGAACCACAAACGGGGCAATACATTGGCATGACGAATTCTCGTGCCGCCGCCGGACGTCGCTCAGGCACATTGGCAACGATCTCAGGGATCACATCGCCAGCACGGCGCACGATGACAGTGTCACCGATACGAATATCCTTTCGGCGTACTTCATCTTCGTTATGCAAGGTAGCGTTGGTAACAGTGACACCACCGACGGATACCGGTGACAGTCGCGCGACCGGCGTTACAGCGCCGGTACGACCGATTTGCACAACAATATCCTGGACCACCGTAGTAGCTTCTTCTGCAGGAAATTTGTGGGCCAGCGCAAATCGCGGTGCGCGCGATACGAAACCGAGCGTACGCTGCTGATCGAATTGATTGACCTTATAGATCACGCCATCGATTTCATACGGCAGTTGCGCGCGCTTGGTGGCGATGGATGAGAAAAACGCCAGCAAGCCGGCTGCCCCTGACACCACAGCGCGCTCCGCACATACCGGCACGCCCATGGTGCTGTACCAATCGAGTAAAGCCGCATGGGTGGCAGGCAGTACCGCGCCTTCGAGACGACCGATACCATAGGCAAAAAAACGCAGGCTTCGTTGCGCCGTAATGCGTGAATCCAACTGCCGCAAGCTGCCCGCCGCTGCATTGCGGGGATTGGCGAATTCTTTTTGCCCGGCATCGCGCTGATGTTGGTTGAGTCGCTGGAAGTCCGCCTTGAACATCAACACCTCGCCACGCACATCCATCAGCGCGGGCAAGTGCTTGCCCTGCAGCCTGAGCGGAATCGAGCGCACGGTACGAATGTTGGCAGTGACATCTTCGCCGGTATAACCATCACCACGCGTGGCTGCCTGGGTCAGCACACCTTTTTCATAGCGCAGATTGATCGCCAGACCATCGAACTTGAGTTCGCAGGCATAGCGGATCTCGGCATCGACCTCCAGACCATCGCGCACGCGCTTGTCGAAGGCCATGATCTCTTCCTCAGCAAACCCATTATTAATCGACAGCATAGGCGCGTCATGCGCCACCTGCGTGAATTCAGGCAGCGGCGTACCGCCTACGCGCTGGGTGGGAGAGTCGGGCGTGATGAGCTCGGGATGAGCAACTTCGAGCGACTGAAGCTCGCTGAACATCGCATCGTATTCCGCGTCAGGAATACTGGGATTGTCCAGCACGTAGTAGGCATGGGCATGCCGATGAAGCTCGGCATGCAACCATTCAGCGCGTGCACGCCAATCGGCAGCATCTGGCCCGGTGGTTATAGTGCCACCGAACAGATCGTTCCCGGACATCAGGCAAACAGACGATGGGCCAGATGCGAGCCTGCGGTCACACCTGCCTCTTCCATCGATGCATAAAAAGAGCGCACTTCATTACCGATCGAGGCAAGCGCAGCATCCGACAGAGGCTCACCATTGTCATCGACAATACCGCCCGTCAGACGTTGCGCGAGTGATTTTGCGAAAGCGCTCATCGCCGTGAATGCCTCACGATCAGGTGCCACCAAAGAGACGGGTAGCAAGAGCGTCAGCAGTTTGCTGATCTCGCCAGAGGCGCTCGGATTGGTTGACAATGAAAACAGCATTCCGCCGTCGCCATCGGGCATCACCAGCATGCCGTCGGGGCGCTGATCCATGCCCATGCGCTGCAATGCCGGTCGCAAGCTTGACATCATCCATGCCGCACCGCGCGCTTCAATATTGATGGAGAGCTTGGCATCGAATTCGGTGATGAACTGATGCACTTTGCGCGCTCTGGCCATCACGTCCGGCATATCGGGCAACTCGGGCTCTGCGCCCAAATCTTCAGAGAGTTGGTTGATGCCAGCCACCAGCTCGGAGAATTCCAGCTCGGTAATGAAGCTGCGTCGCGTGGCCATTTGCATACCGGCCTTGAGCGAGGAATAAATGCCACCGACAGACACGGGCTCCCAATTGCCGGTCTCGTTTTGCCCGATGACATGAACCGGTTTGTTGCCAATGAGGTGCAGTGGCTGAAATGCTGCAACGACCTTCTCCCCACGCACAGGACCCTGCAGGGGCATGGGAATGATGCAGTCGATGAAGTCGTCCAAGGGCAAGGACTTGCTCGCGGGTTCAACCCGGGCAGAGGATGCCGGCGGTGAGTGGGACTGCAACGCGCCCTCAGTTGGCTCCTGCACTGGGCTGCTGAGCTCTTCAGGCACCTCGGCGGAGCTGGCCGCTTCGCCCTGCGCACGCTGCGCAGCCGTCTGGACAAGCTCACCCATCAACACATCTTCATGCGGATTGGAAAATGCGTTATCGACAGATTTACGGGCGCGCCATTCTCGCCACTTATCGTAAAAAAGGACGCCAACAATCACGGCGCCACCAATGGCGATCAGACTGACCTGTAACTCACTCATTGAACGGGCTCCTGCAGGGCTCGCAGGCCTTCGGCCTTATACCCGGGCATGTTCGCAGACTCATCTGAAAAATATTCATTAAAGAAACATTTTAAGCGAACTAACACCGTTAACGCGATAAGCTTGTCCGTCCGCATTATTGACAATGATCAATTTCAACCAAAGTTTTGTCATTAAGATAACAAACCAAGTCAAACCCTCAAGAAAGGATTATCCATGGCTGAAACCTCGGAAATCAAACCGCAAGCGCTTGCCATGCCATCCCTGAAACCCCTGATCCGACGACTGCGACTTTGGTGGTACCGGCGTGCCGAAGAACACTACCTCATGTAAGCTGCCGTGGAAAATACCCTAGCACGCGAGGCCGAAGAAAACGAGGCCTACTATCAAAAAAGGCGCTGCGATAGCACGTTCGGCTCAGCATTGGTACTAGGCGGCTGTTCCGGGGCGGCATGAGGTGCGTCCATCGCGCCTCGGCCAACCCCATCTGCCCAACGGTCAAGCGCAGGCAGCCTCAGCCTCGGCGTTCAGACTGCTGGCCGTTGTCATGTCCACCGCCACAATGCGAGAGACACCCTGCTCTTGCATCGTTACCCCAATCAGTTGCTGCGCCATTTCCATCGCAATCTTGTTATGCGAAATAAACAGGAACTGCGTTTGAGCCGCCATCCGCTTGACCATCGTGCAGAAGCGCTCAGTGTTCGAATCATCCAGCGGCGCCTCCACCTCATCGAGAAGGCAGAACGGTGCGGGGTTCAGCTGGAAGATGGAAAAGACCAGCGCCGTCGCAGTCAGCGCCTTCTCCCCGCCGGATAGCAGATGAATCGTCGCATTCTTCTTGCCAGGTGGCTGCGCCATCACCTGTACGCCTGAATCCAGAATTTCCTCGCCCGTCATCACCAGCTTGGCATTACCGCCACCGAAAAGCTCAGGGAACAACTGACCAAAGTGATGGTTAACCTTGTCGAAAGTATCTTGCAGCAGGTCGCGAGTTTCGATATCGATCTTCTGAATCGCATCTTCGAGTGTCGTAATCGCCTCGGTCAGGTCGGCGTTTTGCGCGTCAAGGAAATTTTTACGTTCGCTGGCCTGCGCAAGCTCGTCCAGCGCTGCCAGGTTCACGGGACCCAACGCGGAAATTGCATTGTTCAGGCGCGTTACCTCACCTTGCAGATAGGACGCTCGCATATCGTCGGTGAGCTTCTCTGACAGAGCAGACTCATCCGCCTCGGCATCAGCGAGCTGCTGCGCGTATTGCTCCTGGTTGAGTCGCGCGGCCTGTTCTTTAAGCTGCAACTCGACGATACGATCGCGCGTGGGCTGCAACGCGCGATCGGCAGCCAGCTTAGCCTCGTCCTGCCCACGCAGGCGCTGCGTGAGCTGATCCAGCTCGTGACGCGCGTTGGCCAGCACGACTTCCTGCTCGCTGCGTCGCTCGAGCAAGGATTGCAGCCCGGCCTGCGCAGTCTGGTCATCCAGCGACTCCAGCTCAAGCTGGCCTTGCTCCATACTCGCAAACAATTGCGCAGATTGCTCCAGCGCCGTCGAAATATTGCGCTTGAGTTCTTCGATACGATTTTCGTGCGAGCGCTGCGCAAATTCAGCCTGCTGCGCAGCCAGTTCCAGCTCGCGCAGTGCCTCACGCGCCTGGTTCAAAATTTGCTCACGCTCGAGATAGATGGTCTGACCATCTTCATGGGTTTCCTGCACCTGACCCAGCTCGACATCCAGCGCCTCAAGGGCATTCTCTGCTTCGACCTTGATCTGTTGCTGCTCGGCCTCTTGCATATCAATCTCAGCGAGGTCGCCTGCAATCAGAGTGCTGCGCTGGCTGAATCGCTCCTGCACTTCACTCTGCCGTAAGAGATCAATTTGCAAGCTGTGCAGCGCCTGCGTTAATTCGTCAACTTCGCGGGTGAGCGTTTCGATGCGCTGCAAGCCTTGCGTGAGCGCGGCGTCTGCCTGCACCGAACGCTGACGCGCCTCATCGGCAAGCAGTTGCTGCGCACGTACCTGACGCACGAGATTATCGATTTCCTGCTGACGCGCCAGCATGCCATCCTGTTCGGAATTAGCAGCATAGAAACGTACCGCGAGACGGCTGATCAGGTGTCCCTGGTGCGTGACCAGGCAAGCCCCCGCCGGCAGCCTGGCGCGCTCGGCCAATGCGGTCGCCGCATCTTCGGCCACATACACATGGTGCAGCCAGTCCTGCATCAATGCACGCAGACCTGGATCATTCATCTGCAACAAGGACAACAACGGCTTGAGACCAGCAGCAGGCGCCTCATCGGCTGTGGCAGTGCCGGATAGCGAGAACAAAGACAGCTTAGCCGGTGGCGCATCGCTGAAAAACGCTTTGGCCCAGTCGAGGTTCGATACCTCGAGCGCGCCGGTGCGTTCGCGCAGCACCGACTCCAGTGCATTTTCCCAGCCAGATTCAATGGAAAGCTTTTGCCACAAGCGAGGCAATTTACCCAGCTCATGCTTTTCAAGCCATGGCGCAACCTTCCCCTCGGTTTGTACATTCTCCTGCAGCTGTCTGAGCGAGTTCAGTCGTGCTTCAAGCTGCGCGTGACTTGAATTTTCGGAGTTGACGGCTTCCTGCGAAACACGACGCTGCTGCTCGAGTTGCGGTTGCATACCGCGCGCGGTATGCAGTGCGTCACGCGCCGCGTTGAGTTGCGCATCTTTCTCCTCCACCTGGGATCTCAGCGCTGATAACTGCGCTGTATCTGGGGGGGCGAGCATGTTTTTTTCTTGCATCAGCCGCTCGCGACGCTGCGTAAGACCGGCCAGAATGTTGGATGCGTTGCGTTGATGGGCAGATTCGAGCTCAATGCGCTGCTGCACCTGCATGATGCGCGAACGTGATTCGGTACTCGCCAGCTGCGCCGCGCGCCAGCTCTCTTCAATCTCGGGCATGGCCTCCTGTTTTGCTTGCGCCGCCTGCTGCGCTGCCGCCACTCGCTCTGCGTGCATTTGCAAGTCGGTATCAGCCTGGGCGAGCTCGTCCTCGAATTGGGTGCTCTGGCGCTGCCACTGGTCGCGTTGCGCCGACAGCGAATTAAGCTGGGTCTGAAGTCGCGAGCGCGACTCGATCACAAACTTGATCTGCGCTTCCAGACTCCCGATTTCGGAGTTGGTCTGATAGAGCGCACCCTGCGCCTGATGCATGCGGTCACCCGCAGCATAATGTGCCTGGCGCATGTGCTCCAGCTCGGTCTCGATGTGGCGCAGCCGGGAGGTTTGCTCCTCGAGCTCGGTTTGCGCCTTGTGAATATCGCGCGTGAATTTTTCCTGCTCGGCCTTGGCCTCATTCTTGCGCAATAGCCACAGCAGTTTTTGTTTTTCGATCTGGTCTGACTGCAGCTCATGAAACTTCTGGACTACTTCTGCCTGTGATTGCAGTTTTTCGAGATTGGCATTGAGTTCGCGAAGAATGTCTTCGACACGCTGTAAATTCTCGCGCGTGTCCTGGAGGCGGTTTTCAGTTTCGCGGCGGCGTTCCTTGTACTTGGACACACCCGCGGCCTCTTCGAGAAAAATACGCAGATCTTCCGGACGCGCTTCGATGATGCGCGAGATCATGCCCTGCCCAATAATGGCGTAGGCGCGTGGCCCCAGTCCGGTGCCGAGGAAAATATCCTGCACATCGCGGCGGCGTACTGCCTGATTATTGATGTAATAAGTGGATGTGCCGTCACGCGTGAGTGTGCGCTTGACGGAAATTTCAGCGAAGCTGCTCCATTGACCGGCTGCCTTGCCCAAGCTGTTGTCAAACAACAGCTCGACCGAAGCGCGGCCCGCTGGCTTGCGGCTGGTCGTTCCATTGAAAATGACGTCCTGCATCGATTCGCCGCGCAATTCCGAGGCTTTGGATTCCCCCAATACCCAGCGCACCGCGTCAATGATGTTAGATTTGCCACAACCATTAGGACCCACAACGCCGACCAGCTGGCCGGGTACCTGAAAGTTGGTGGGATCGACGAAGGACTTGAATCCGGAAAGTTTTAAAGAAGTTAACCGCACGTTATGAACTTTTCAGTCGTTAAAAACGATAAACCGGACGAGCTGCCGTCCGGCCCTTTTTAAGAATCGCGCAATCATATCATCCGGCAGGCACCCAAACTGAGCACTCGGAGGCAATCCGAGAGCCCAACACAATAAAAGATGCGCACAGGTATAATCCGGCGGCGACGTAACCTCGCTTCCCACCCGCCTGAGACACGCCAACACCTGCTGCTACCCGTGAATCCGCTACTAGAAAAACTGCAGGCTTATCCTTTTGAAAAACTTCGGCGCTTGTTTGCCGACGCGACCCCTGAGCGGAGCTACCGGTCCATCAGTCTGGGCATCGGCGAGCCCAAGCATCCCACACCGCCTTTTATCCAGAAAGCTCTCGCCGACCATTTGTCGGGACTGGCCAGTTACCCCACCACCGCCGGCAGCGATGCCTTGCGCGCCACCATCTGCGGCTGGCTGGAGCAGCGCTACCGCCTGCCTCGACTCGATCCGGGCTGTGAAGTCTTGCCCATCAATGGTTCGCGCGAGGCTCTGTTTGCCATTGCACAGGCAGTCATCGATCCCTATGCCGAAGCAGTCGTGGTTTGCCCCAACCCGTTTTACCAAATCTACGAAGGCGCAGCACTTTTGGCAGGGGCTGAGCCTTATTTCGTTAACTCAGACCCCGCGCGCAATTTCGCACCCGATTTTTCCACGGTACCCGCCGACATCTGGCCACGTGTACAGTTGCTGTTCATCTGCACGCCGGGCAACCCCACGGGCGCCGTGCTGACGCTGGATGACTGGAAAGAATTATTCGCACTCTCGGACAAACACGGCTTTGTCATTGCGGCCGACGAGTGCTATTCCGAAATTTATTTTGGCAGCCAAAGACCACTTGGCGCTCTCGAAGCTGCGCACAAACTGGGACGTAAATACGACCGCCTGCTGGCGTTCTCCAGCCTGTCCAAGCGCTCGAACGTACCTGGCATGCGTTCAGGCTTCGTCGCCGGCGATGCGGGCATTTTGCAAAAATTTCTGCTCTATCGCACCTACCACGGCAGCGCCATGAGCCCATCGATCCAGGCGGCATCGATCGCTGCATGGAAAGATGAAACGCACGTCGAAGAAAACCGCGCAAAGTACATCGCCAAATTCAATCAGATCACACCCATGCTCGCCGACGTGCTGGATGTCTCGCTACCCGATGCCGGCTTTTACCTTTGGGCGAAGGTCGACAAGCTCACCTCCATCACCGATACCGAATTCGCGAGGCGTCTGTACGCCGAATATAATGTGACGGTTTTGCCAGGAAGTTATGTCGCCCGTGAGGCACACGGCATCAACCCCGGCGCCAATCGCATTCGCATGGCGCTGGTCGCTGAAGTCGACGAATGTCTCGAAGCAGCACAGCGTATCGTTGAATTCACGCGCAAACTCGCGTCTACCTGATTTTTTATCTCTGTTTAAAGAAATCACACCATGAGCCAATCATTACAAGATCTGATCGACAACGCCTGGGAAGAACGCGCGAATTTTTCACCAAAATCCGCCCCCGCTGATGTGCGCGATGCAGTCGCCTCGGTGCTCGAACAGCTCAATCTGGGAACACTGCGCGTCGCTCAAAAAGACAGCGGCCAGTGGGTTGTGAACCAGTGGGTGAAAAAAGCCGTACTCCTGTCTTTCCGTCTCGAAGACAATCTTCCCATCCCCGGCGGCAATGGCATGCAGTTCTACGACAAGGTACCCACCAAATTCGCCAATTACACCGCGGATGACTTCGCCAAAGGCGGCTTCCGTGTCGTGCCACCTGCGGTTGCGCGTCGTGGCAGCTTCATCGGCAAGAACGTGGTGCTCATGCCCTCCTACGTG
>SYFN01000024.1 GCA_005800405.1 Burkholderiales bacterium | reverse complement strand
GAGCTGCCGCTTGGCGAGTTGGCGGGTGGCGGCGATGCATTTTTCTCTAAGTTCTTGCACACTGATCCTGCCATCCAGGTACTCCCATGCCTGCCGGTAGCCAACACACCGCATCGACGGCAGTCCGGGGTGCAGATCGGTTCGGGACTTGAGGGTGCGTACTTCATCAAGCAGACTGGGATGGCTTTTCAGCATGTGATCAAATCGGTCAGCAATACGGTCATGCAAGACACTGCGATCCGACGGCTCGAGCGCAAATGAAATGAGTTCGAACGGCAGGGGAGCAGGGAGTGTCCTTGCGAGTAACGCCGACATGGGCTTGCCCGTTAGCGCGACGATTTCCAGTGCGCGCTGTATGCGCTGAGCATCATTGGGTTTGAGCCGAGCGGCAGTAATGGGATCCAGCTCTGCCAAACGCGCGTGCATGGCGGGCATGCCGTGTCGCGCCGCCTCCATATCAAGCTGCGCGCGTAACGCCAGGTCAGCCTGCGGCAGTTCATCCAGTCCGTCTCGCAGTCCCTTAAAATACAGCATGGTGCCGCCGACCAGCAAAGGCAGTTTGCCGCGTGCATGGATATCCTTAATCAATCGCAACGCATCTTCCCGAAAATGCATGACCGAATAAGATTCTGATGGGTCGCGTATGTCAATCAGATGATGAGCCACCGCCGCTTGCTGATCGGCGCTGGGCTTGGCTGTACCAATGTTCATCCCACGATAGATCAGCGCTGAATCCACAGAAATGATCTCGCACGGTATCTCTCGCGCGATTGCAAGCGTCGCAGCAGTCTTGCCTGAGGCAGTGGGTCCCATGATGGCAACAGCTCGGAGTTTGGGTGCAATCATGCGCTAGTCGTTTGCGAGGTAATCCATCGCACCGCTACGAAATTCAGCGAACCCAATGTGCAGGCGATGATGGCGAGTGGATAGAGTGTGCCATTGTGTGTAGCACCCACAACGGTACCGGTCACAAAAGCACAGGCCATAAAAAGAGCGCCCATCAGTCCGGCAGCGGTGCCAGCTTGCCGGGGAAAGGGTGCGATTGCGCCGGACTGTGTCACAGGAAAATTAATGCCATGCGCAGCCATGGTGAGGAACATCGCGCAGACGACAGTACTCCAGTGACATAGCCCACCGATGGTTGCCAGCAAATAGAAAATACCAGCACCCAGGGAGCAGGCGGTACCGATGCGCAGAGCGTCTTTCCCGTTGAGTGATTTAAGTAATCGCCTGCAGATGAGTGTACCGGTCATGTAGCCAGAGACGCCGATCGCAAAGCAGTATCCAAACCATTGCGTCGGTACATCGAGTACCCGGACCAGCACGAACGAAGAACCTGAAATAAACATGAAAATGCTGCTGTAGGAGATCGCGCCCGGAAATGCGTAGCTCCAGAACTCGCGCGAACCTAGCACCAGGCGGTAGTTCTCCAGGAGGCCAGAGACGTGAGTGGCTTGAGGATTTTTGTATTCGTTCGTTTCTGGCAGCCGGAGCAAGCACGCCAGAAACAACAGTGTGGAAAAAATGCCAAGACCAATGAAAGCAGCGCGCCAGCCAAAGCTGACCTGCAAATACGAGCCGAGTATGGGGCCGAAAATGGGCGCCAGCGATATCCAGGTACTGGCTCTTGCAATCACACGTGCGCTGTGTTCTGGCGCATAGGCATCACGCACAATCGCTCGCGCGACCATCACCGCAGCACAGCAGCCCAGAGCTTGCAGAAAGCGTGCAGTGATCAGGAGCTCAATGGATTGTGAGAAGCCGCACAAGATGCTGGCCAGTAGATAGATGCCCAGACCGCCGAGCAGCACCGGGCGACGACCAAAACGATCCGATAATGGCCCCACAATCAGTTGCGCACTGCCAAAGCCAACCACAAACAACGAAAGCGTCAGCTGCACCGTGGCCACCGGTACGCCGAAATCAGTCACGAGCGTTGGTAATGAAGCGAGATATAAATCCGTGGATAAAGGCTGCATCATCAGCATTGCCGTGATCAGCACAAGGATAGGAGCGTGTGCGAATTGGGAAAGCGGCGGCTGGCTCATGAATCAAAAAGCCGCGCTTACTGGCCGCGCAGGAAAAGCTTGTCGAGATCTGACAGCGCCAGCTGCATCCAAGTAGGTCGACCATGATTGCACTGGTCCGCACGATCAGTGGCTTCCATCTCACGCAGCAGTGCATTCATCTCCGGGATACTCAGCTGACGATTAGCTCTTACAGCGGTGTGACAGGCAAGGGTACCGAGCAGCTCGTTGCGCCGCTCGGTCAGTACATGCGAGCCCCCGTATTCACGTACATCGCGCAGGATATCGCGTGCCAGTGCCTGGGCATCACTGTTGGCAAGTAGCGCTGGTATCGCGCGCACTGCCAGCCTCGTCGGCGACAGTACCGCCATGTCGAAGCCCAGTGCGGCGAGTACTTCAACATTCTCTTCGACAGTACCTATGTCAACGGGATCAGCAATCAGCGTCACCGGTATCAGCAGCGGCTGCAGTTGTACCGAATCTGATTGCAGCGCAAGCTTGAATTGTTCATACAAAATCCGCTCATGGGCCGCATGCATATCCACCAGCACCAGACCAGCACGATTTTGGGCAAGGACGAAGACGCCATGCAGTTGCGCAAGCGCGAAACCGAGCGGAAATTCATCTGTCCCTGCATCGGAGCCAGCCTGGCTACCCGAATTGCCCGGCACGTTTGACTGACCTGGTACATAGGCTGCCAGCGGCGATGGTGTTGTGGATGAGAGGGTGCCGCGAAACATTTCGCCATAGCGAAATGTATTTTGTGCGACACCCAGCGAGGCTTGTCTGGGTTGATTTTGTATCCAGGGCAGCGCAACTGATGCGGCAGGCACGGGTGCCGGCGCGGTTCCTTGTGCTGTCGCTGAGGTACGAGCCAGTGTGCGGCTGACTGCATGAAAGACAAATTGATGTACCGCGCGGCTGTCGCGAAAGCGCACCTCGATTTTTGAGGGATGCACATTCACATCGACCAGCGCGGGATCCAGATCGAGCCGAAGCACATAGGATGGAAAGCGATCACCATGCAGTACGTCCTGGTATGCAGCGCGTACCGCATGCGTGAGCAGCTTGTCGCGCACAAATCGGCCATTCACATAAAAATACTGCGCATCTGCACGCGAACGAGCGGCCGTCGGCAGTCCGACAAAGCCCTGCAAGCTCAGCGGTCCGGCAGCTTCTTCCAGCGGCAGGCGGGCCTGCTCAAATTCGTCGCCCAGAATTTGCGCGCTGCGTTGCTCTAGCGAGCTTTCCTTCCAGTGATCTACTATCTTGCCGTTGTGGCTTAACGTGAAGCGCACGCCGGGTCGGGCCAGTGCGATACGGCGCATCACTTCGGCGCAGTGGCCGAACTCGGTTTGCTCTGTTTTGAGGAATTTGCGTCGAGCCGGAGTGTTGAAGTAGAGATCCTGAACATCAATCACGGTGCCCTGTGCACCGGATGCCGGTACTGCCTTTTCCGGCGCGTGACCACTGATTTGCCAGGCATGAGCTTGATTCTGGCTGCGAGAAGTTAGGGTCAATTGCGAAACGGAAGCGATTGATGCCAGTGCCTCACCCCGGAATCCCAGTGTGTTGACGTTTTCCAGGTCGGAGAGGCTGGCGATCTTGGAGGTTGCATGTCGCGCCAGCGACAAAGGCAATTGTTCGGGGGGTATGCCGCAGCCATTGTCGGTGATGGCGATTCTTCTGGTGCCGCCCGCCTCTAGCCTGACGGTGATTTCCGTTGCGCCCGCATCGAGTGCATTTTCCAGCAGCTCTTTGACCACCGCAGATGGTCGCTCAATGACCTCGCCGGCTGCAATTTGCGAAATCAGCTGATCAGGTAGCGGTCGAATGACGCGTTCGGCAGGGAGGGAGGCGTGTGTCGTTTGATGCATCGCCTGATTATACCGAGGGCGAAGGAACACTCTTCATGCGCCCCCTCTCACGCCGTCCGTGGAGGTAGTGTGTATTATCGGCGTTTTTTGTGGCTTCTCTCGAGCGAATAATGGAATTCTCACAACTTCTGAGTCTCGTGCTTCACGTCGATAAATCGCTGGACACCATGCTATTGGCCTGCGGGTCTTGGGTGTATGCAGTGTTGTTTGCGATTGTCTTTGCCGAAACGGGCCTGGTGGTTTTTCCTTTTCTGCCGGGCGATACGCTCTTGTTCGTTGGTGGCGCATTCTGTGCCAATGGTGCGATGCATGCCGGAGTTCTCATCGCGTTGCTGATACTCGCCGCAGTTATAGGCAATACCGTGAACTACTACGTGGGTCGTGCAATCGGTCAGCAAGTCTATACCCGCAATTATCGGTGGTTGGACAGACAGTCGCTGGAGAAGACTCATGCGTTCTTTGACAAATATGGTGGCAAGACGATTGTCATTGCGCGCTGGCTGCCAGTGGTGCGTACCTTTGCGCCTTTTGTTGCGGGTGTCTCGGGGATGAGTCTGGCACGCTTTCAGATCTATAACATCACGGGTGCTGTGCTGTGGGTGGTGGTACTGGTGATGGGCGGCTACTTTTTCGGTAACATCCCGGTGATTCGAGACCACCTCAATACCATCGTGTTAATCGGTGTGGCTGCGGCTGTGGTGCCCGTGGCGCTCGGTGCAGCGTGGCGGTTCGTTGCCAAGTTTGGTAAAGGCAGGGCGACAGACAATATCAGTCAGTAGCATAACGACACAGGATTCCGGCCTGCGCCGGGATCCCGTATCTCTCAGTGGTACGACGGTGACTTGGGCAATAGTAGAGACAAAACAGTGTCGATATGTGCCAGTGTCTCGTCTGACCTCCGAAATGCAGTCTTAAAAAATTCTCGGTAAGTACCTTTCAGGTCAGCGGATTCTTTCGCAGACTCGGATGCTTCACCAGGTATTTGTGTATACCGCGCATTAGTGCAGCTGCCATCTTGTCCTGATAGCTTTCATCGGTCAGCTTCGCTTCTTCTTCCGGATTTGAAATAAATGCTGTCTCGACCAGAATACTTGGAATATCGGGCGCCTTCAGTACTGCAAATCCGGCTTGCTCTACCTGCGCCTTATGCAGGCGATTGATATTGCCGATTTCACCCAGTACCGATTTGGCGAGTTTCATGCTGTCATTGATTTGTGCGGTGGTCGAGAGATCGAGCAGCACGCGGGCAAGTTGCTGATTTTTACTGCGCAGATTGACCCCGCCGATCAGATCAGCCGCGTTCTCCTTATTAGCCAGCCAGCGGGCGGCGGTTGAACTGGCTCCCTTTTCCGACAACGCAAAAACGGATGAGCCGCGCGCAGTAGGCTCGATGAACGCATCTGCATGGATCGACACGAAAAGGTCCGCTTGAACCTTACGCGCCTTTTGTACCCTGACATGCAAGGGCACGAAATAATCGCCATCACGGGTGAGCATTACTCGCACATTGGATTGCTGTTCAAGGCGTGATTTGAGGCGGCGCGCGATTGACAGTACGACATTTTTTTCATAGCTGCCGCCACGACCCACGGCGCCCGGATCTTCGCCGCCGTGTCCTGGATCAAGTACGATCGTAACCAGACGCGTCAAGGCGGTGGATTTGTCCGCATTCGGATCGGGTTTTACGGTAAAGGGATTGTCAGCAGGCAGGCGTGGTTCTGCCGAAGGCGGATTTTTTTGCAGGAAATCGGCAATCGGGTCGACAGGATTGAGCGGGAAGAGATCAAATATCAGCCGGTGCTTGTATTCACCAACGGGCTCGAGTGCAAAGACCTGCGGCTGAATTTCTTCCTTGAGGTCGAAAACCACGCGAACGACGCCGGGTCGGTTCTGCCCAACCCTGACCTGAGCGATGTAGGGGTCGTTTGGCTGAATTTTTGCGATCAGACTTTTGAGCTTGGCATCCAACTCCACGTCCTCGATTTCAACCACCAGCCGATGCGGTTCTTTGACAATGAAATGAGAGGCCTTGAGCTTGCTGTCGTTTTCCAGCGTGACGCGCGTGTAATCGGCAGCCGGCCATACCCGCACTGCGACGATGCTGGCGGCGCGCGCTGGTCCCGTCGCGCACAGCGAGAGCAACAGGGTGGCGCCGGTTTTAAGCACCGTGCGACGTGACACAGGTGTTATCTTGTCCAGTGAAGATCCAGGTGGTTGAGGCATGTCGCGCCTTGTTCGGAATTCGCGCGCAATTCTACCGCACGGCCTGCACCTTCGACAGAGAGAAAAACATCGAGATCTGCCGGCGGGAGCAAGTCCTGAGCCTGTTCCGGCCACTCCACTACGCACAGGTGATCGCTGTCGAAGTATTCACGAAAACCGGCATCGATGAATTCTTCGGGGCTGCCCAGGCGGTAAAGATCGAAATGCATCAGGCTCAACGGTCGCCCTTGCACGCTGATTGCATAGGGTTCAACCAGGGTGTAGGTAGGACTTTTTACGCGGCCGGTGTGACCTGCAGCTTGCAGCAGCTCGCGCGCAAGACTTGTCTTGCCTGCACCGAGCTCACCGTGTAGATAGATTTTCAGTCCCGGTATCAGTGTTTGCGCGAGTGCCGAGCCCAGCGCTTGCGTACTCGTTTCGTCGGGCAGTTGGGTGGTCCAGCGCTGCATCTCTTAGAATGATCTCTCTACAAAGTACTTATTTATGGATCCGACTCAGTCAACCAATCTTGCTAACGATATTCGGCAGTGGGGCGCGGAGCTTGGCTTTGCCGACCTGCGCATTGCGGATGCCCGCCTTGATGGCGCACACGAACAGCTACAACAGTGGCTCGATGCAGGCTTTCACGGTGAGATGGATTATATGGCAGTGCATGGCGCGCGACGCGCGCGTCCTGCGGAACTCGTGCCTGGCACGGTACGTGTGATCAGTGCGCGCATGGACTATCTGCCACGGCAGACCCAGATCGATTGGCGTGAACACGAAAACCGGCGTTTGTCTGATCCCGATGCGGCGGCGGTGTCGCTGTATGCTCGTGGCCGGGATTATCACAAGGTCTTACGTTCTCGGTTGCAGCAGCTGGCTGATCAAATCGCGGCGGCGATTGGACCGTTCGGTTATCGTGTGTTTACCGACTCGGCACCTGTGATGGAGGTGGAAATCGCCCACCGTGCAGGCATGGGTTGGCGTGGCAAACACACGCTGCTGCTCAATCGCGATGCTGGCTCGATGTTTTTCCTGGGTGAGATTTTCACGGATTTGCCGTTGCCCGTCGATTCACCCACCAGTGATCACTGTGGCGAATGTCGTGCCTGTATCGATGTTTGTCCTACTCAGGCCATTGTCGCACCGTATCGTTTGGATGCCCGCCGCTGTATTTCGTATCTGACCATCGAGCTTAAGGGAAGTATTCCGACTGAGTTTCGCCCGCTGATAGGTAATCGCATACTCGGCTGCGACGACTGTCAGCTCGCCTGTCCCTGGAATAAATTTGCGCAGCTCAGTGTTATGTCCGACTTTGATGCCCGTAATGGTTTGCAAAGTGCGACGCTTGTCGAGTTGTTCGCGTGGAGTGAGGATGAATTTAATCAACGACTGGAAGGCAGCGCGATACGGCGCATTGGACATGAGCGCTGGTTGCGCAATATCGCGGTGGCGCTTGGGAATGCTTTGCGAAGCGGTGTTGACAGTGATCATGGCAATGGGCAAACGGCGGCAGTCTTGAATGCTCGTGCTGATAATCCTTCTGCGATGGTGCGTGAGCATGTGCAGTGGGCATTATCACAGCAAACCTTGGGCGCTAAATGAAGACCAGATCAGTTTTGGGATCTCGTTGAGCCTGAGCTTTCGATCCGAGTCATTTAGAACCTGTCTCGTCAGGCCGCTTGCGGCGTTGGCAGTAGCTCGCCGTAGACGTGTGCTGTCTGCGGTACGGCCGCCTTGCTATCGATCTTACGAGGGTGGTTATTAATGTGAAAGCATGCCTGGATTGAGAGAGCTTTGAACGCCCCCGGATCCCGGCTTGCGCCGGGATCCAGCGCCTTTGCCGTAGAGTCTTCTAGTGCGCCAGCATTAGCCAGATCGGCAGCGTGACAATCGACAGCAGCGTACCTGCCGAAATCAGAAAAGCCACCAGCGGTGCATTGCCGCTCATGCGTGCTGCAAGCACATAGGCACTAGAGGCAGTAGGCAAGGCGCAAAACATCACCGCGATTTGCAGTTGCAGCGGCGGTAGCTCGAACCAGCGACCGAGCATGAGCGCAATTGCGGGAAGTGCAAGTAGTTTCACCGCGATGAAATAGGCGCTGATACCGCGTGCCTGCGACAGCGCGTTCAGTTTCAGACCAGCACCCACCATGATCAGCCCGAGCGCAATCGAAGCGCTGCCCATGCGCGATAGTGTTGTTGCGATTACGTCAGGCAAGCTGTTACCGGCCAGATTGAACAAGGTGCCGCTGGCGGTGGCGACCAGCAGGGGATTTTTTACAATCTCGGGTAGCAGGGAGCGATTGCTACCGTGGGCGAGTGCATGTACCGCCGCGGTATTACAGAGAGGCACAGCAAAGCCGATGATCAGTGCCATCAGCGACGTGCCGGCCTCGCCAGCGAGCCGGAACGCGATGGCCAGCGCGATGTAGGAATTGAAGCGGAAAGCGGTTTGCACGCCAGACTCGAAGATCATGGGTCCCGGTCGGAACAGGGGTTTGGCCAGCCAGCCAAGCGCGACACCACAAGCTGCCGCAATCAGCGCAACCTGCAGGAGCTTGCCGGTGGTATGAAAGTCCAGCGGTGTCCGAGCTGTGGAAACGAAGAGCAGTGCGGGGAATAGGATGAAATACACCAGCTTTTCCAATCCGGCCCAGAAAGTATCGCCCCAGTCTGTGTGACGAATCAGGATGTAACCGATCAGGATCAGCGTGAAATCGGGTACCAGGAGGGAGAGAATATTCATTATTTTTATCGCATCCGGACCTGGATCTTACGATATTCCTTGCATTTGGCCGCAGTTTGGCCCGAGAGCCGTGGGTTGTCATACTGCCGCTGAACAGACACAATACGCGCCGAGACCAGAATAAAGAGTCCCCGTGGTTGACAGAGACTCAGAGAAACGCCAAAACCCCCTGATCCGCCGGAGACCTCATGAAACGCTGCTTTCTGCTCGCTGCATTCACGGTCACCTGTTTTTTAAACAGCGCTGCTTTCGCTGAAACACCCATCGTTATCAAGTTCAGCCACGTAGTCGCCAAAGACACGCCCAAAGGCAAGGCCGCTGAAAAATTCAAGGCGCTCGCAGAAGCAGCCACCAAAGATCGGGTAAAAATCGAGCTTTACCCCAACAGCACACTCTATAAAGACAAAGAAGAACTCGAAGCTCTGCAGTTGGGCGCAGTACAGATGCTGGCACCCTCGCTGGCCAAGTTTGGACCTTTAGGTGTCAAGGAATTCGAACTTTTTGATCTGCCATTCATCTTCGATGACAAGCAGGCGCTATACCGTGTCACGCAAGGACCGATCGGTCAGGACATGTTGAAGAAACTGGAGAGCAAGGGCACACGCGGTCTGGCGTTCTGGGACAATGGTTTCAAGATGATGACCTCGAACCGGCCCATGCATCTGCCCACCGACATGAAAGGCCTGAAGCTGCGCATTCAGTCATCCAAGGTACTGGATGAACAGATGCGTGCCCTGGGAGCGAATCCACAGGTGATGGCTTTCTCAGAGGTTTATCAGGCAATGCAGACCGGCGTGGTGGATGGCAGCGAAAATCCACCATCGAACATCTTCACGCAAAAAATGCACGAAGCGCAAAAGCATCTGACTGTCACGAATCATGGCTACATCGGTTATGCGGTCATCGTGAATAAGAAATTCTGGGAAAAACTGCCTGCTGACATAAGGACCCAGCTTGAAGCAGCGATGAAGGAAGCAACAGATTATGCCAACAACATCGCACAGCAGGAAAATAATCAGGCGCTGGAAAACATTCGCAAGTCAGGCAAGACCGTGATCTACGTGCCTACGGATGCTGAGCGCGCCGAGTGGCGCAAGGTGCTACTACCAGTGCACAAGGTCATGGAAGAGCGTATTGGCAAGGAACTGATCGCTTCTGTCAACAAAGCGACGGCGGCAAAATAAGCGCGTTCCCTATCGGTGTGGGCTAAATGCGCCAACCCATTGGTTTGTTAGTCCTGTGTATGCCGGGATCCAGCGTCTTTCATTTTGCGTCCGATGCGTTGAATGATGAAAATGAGAAGCTATTCGAAACGCTATTTGACCCGTCGATGAATACCTCTATATGAAAATCCTTGATCATCTTGAAGAGTGGTTCATCGCAGCCTTGATGGGTGCCGCAACACTGATTATCTTTGCCGCGGTACTTCATCGCTACACATCAGGATTGGCTATTCCCGGGTTGCAGGACTGGCTGCTGCGGGTGAATACTAGCTGGGCGCAGGAGTTGACGATTTATCTGTTTGTCTGGATGGCGAAGTTTGGTGCTGCTTATGGTGTTCGGACAGGCATTCATGTGGGCGTAGACGTGCTGGTCAACCGACTGGATGAGCGTCGTCGTCGCGGATTCATCTTGTTTGGACTGTTCGCAGGTGCAATTTTTACCGGCATTATTGCCAGCTTGGGTGCCGACTTCGTTTACGAACTCTCGAATACTTCAAGCACTTCCGAGGTACTCGAGCTGCCCATCTGGATCGTGTATCTGGCGATTCCTCTGGGTTCTGCCTTGATGTGCTTTCGTTTTCTTCAGGTCGCCTGGCGTTTTGCACGAGGCGGTGAATTGCCGGTCCACGACCATGCGCACGTCGAAGGTCTCACCGAAGATGCTGCGGAGGGTCGGCAATGAACACACTTTTCATCTTTGTTTTGCTGGTCGTTCTGATGCTGACGGGCATGCCGATTTCAATCGCACTGGGTCTGACCGTACTAAGTTTTTTATTTACCATGACCGATGTGCCAGTGCAGGCCGTGGCACTCAAACTTTTTACTGGCATTGAAAAGTTTGAAATCATGGCCATACCCTTCTTCATCCTTGCGGGGAATTTCCTCACGCATGGGGGTGTGGCACGGCGCATGATTGAGTTTGCGACCTCCATGGTAGGTCACTGGCATGGCGGGCTGGCCTTGTCCGGTGTGCTGGCGTGTGCCTTGTTTGCAGCGGTGTCGGGTTCTTCGCCGGCGACTGTGGTGGCGATCGGATCGATACTGTTACCTGCGATGCTGGAGCAGGGTTATCCGAAATCATTTGGCGCCGGGGTGGTCACGACATCCGGCGCACTCGGCATTCTGATACCGCCATCGATCGTGATGGTGATGTATTCGGTGTCAACCAACACATCGGTGGGCAAGTTGTTTATGGCGGGTGTCATCCCCGGCCTCTTGCTGGCGTTTTTGTTAGGCCTCACCACCTGGGTCCTTGCCCGCAAAAAAAATTATCCTCGTCTGCCACGCGCGAGTTTCGCCGAGTGCTGGCGCGCTTTCCAGCGTAGCGTTTGGGGCTTGTTGCTGATCGTGGTGGTGATTGGTGGAATTTACAGCGGTATGTTTACCCCGACCGAGGCGGCTGCTGTATCGGCTGTGTATGCGTTTGCAATTGCTGTCTTTGTCTATAAAGATCTGAATTTTCGACAAGTGCCGAAAGTCTTGCTCGATTCTGCAGCGATGTCGGCCATGCTGCTCTACATCATTACCAACGCGGTACTCTTCTCTTTTCTCATGACCAGCGAAGGCATTCCGCAAGCAATGGCCGGCGGCATCATGGACATGGGACTGGGTATGATCGGCTTCCTGCTGGTGGTGAATTTGCTCTTACTGTTGGCCGGGAATGTGATGGAGCCCTCATCCATCGTGCTGATCATGGCACCTATACTGTTTCCGGTCGCGATGGCGCTGGGCGTAGATCCAGTTCACTTTGGCATCATCATGGTGGTTAACATGGAGATTGGCATGTGCCATCCACCCGTCGGCTTGAATCTGTATGTGGCATCAGGAATCACGAAGATGGGCATTACTGAACTCACTATCGCCGTCTTGCCCTGGCTGCTGACTATGGTTGGTTTTCTGCTTCTGGTGACCTATGTGCCGCAAATTTCGCTATGGCTGCCGCGCCTGGTTTTTGGCAGTTGATCGATGAATGCTGATTGAGAAAGTGCATATGAAGGCATCAGCTACTGATATTTTTTCCGCGATTGTGCCGGCCCCGTTTGGCGCGATTGGCATACGGAGTAGCGGTGACGTGTTGCACGAACTGATTTATCTGCCACCACAGTACAAAGCGAAGGCGGCAACCGATAAACTCTCTAAAAAAGTAGCAGTGCAGGTCGCTGCTTATCTGAACAATCCCGACTACGCCTTTGATCTTGATTTGCCTGAGGTTGGTACTGATCATAAGCGTAAAGTGTGGTCTGTCATCAATACAATCCCGCGCGGCACAGTGCTCACCTATGGCGAGGTCGCCCAAAAAATACGCTCTGCACCGCGCGCGGTCGGGCAGGCCTGTGGTGCCAACTGGTACCCACTAATCATTCCCTGTCACCGTGTGACCGCGGCCGGAGGTATTGGTGGTTTTGCGCGGCATGATGGTGGTTTTCATCAGGGCGTTAAACGCTGGCTGCTGCACCACGAACAGGTGCCGGGCTTCTGATGAAGACGGCAGCATCGACTGCGGCGCGTGCGGGGCAAGGGGCTGCTGATGAGTTCTGCGATGCGCTATGGCTGGAAGATGGTTTGTCAAAAAACACGCTCGATGCTTACAAGCACGATCTGCTGCTATTTGCCGATTGGTTGATGACGGCGCGATCAAAAACTTTGTACGAAGCCACCGACGCGGATCTACATGCCTACTTCGCGTTCAAGCATGCGGGCAGCAAGGCCAGTTCGGCCAATCGACGACTGGCGGTCTTGCGGCGGTTTTATCAGTTCGCGCTGCGCAATCATCGTGTCAGCGCAGATCCGTGTCTGCGACTGCACTCGGCAAAGCAGCCGCCAAGATTTCCCAAGACACTCTCTGAACAACATGTCGAAGCTTTGCTGGCCGCACCCGATGTCAATATCGCGCTTGGTCTACGTGACAGAACGATGCTTGAACTGATGTATGCCAGCGGCTTGCGGGTATCGGAGCTGGTGCTGTTAAAGAGTGTTGAAGTTGGAATGAATGAAGGCGTGTTGCGTGTGACGGGCAAGGGTAACAAGACCCGGCTAGTCCCTTTCGGCGAGGAGGCGCGCGCATGGATAGAGCGCTATCTGCGCGATGCTCGTCACCAGATTCTGGATAGCAAAGTGAATGACGCGCTCTTCGTCACTGCGCTGGGGGGTCCGATGACCCGACAAATGTTCTGGACGCTGATAAAAAAATACGCGCTTCAGGCGGGCGTGAATGTGCCGCTGTCGCCGCATACCTTGCGCCATGCGTTCGCAACGCATTTGCTCAACCACGGTGCTGATCTGCGTGTGGTTCAGCTATTGCTGGGTCATGCGGATATATCAACCACGCAGATTTACACCCATGTCGCGCGCGAGCGGCTCAAGAAAATCCATGCGCAGCATCATCCGCGAGGCTGATGAGTCAACTATTGCATAATGGCGAATCTTCAGTGACGGGAATCGTATGCACGCGGCGACAATGAACATTATTGTGTTTGCTATGAGCGCTTATCTGATGGGCTCGGTATCCTTCGCCATCGTCGTCAGCAAACTTTTGCGGCTCGAGGATCCGCGCACCTATGGTTCACAAAATCCCGGCGCAACCAATGTGCTCAGAACGGGCAATAAACTCGCAGCTGTACTCACACTTGTGGGTGATTGTGCAAAAGGCTGGTTTGCCGTAGTGCTGGCTATCTATTTCAGTACCCCACTGGAGCTGGGAATAGCCGGTGTGTCGCTTGCTGCATTTGCGGTGTTTGCCGGGCACGTTTGGCCCGTGTTTTTCGGATTCAAGGGGGGCAAGGGGGTTGCAACGGCCCTCGGTGTACTTCTTGCGCTCAGTCCACCGGTGGGCGTGACAACGCTCTGCACCTGGATCATCATCGCCTATACCTACCGTTATTCCTCGCTGGCAGCGCTGGTAGCGGCGGTATTTGCACCCATCTACCAGTTGTTGCTGTTCGGTCCCGGTGTCAAATTGGTGGCGATCTTCCTGATGAGCGGCATCTTGATTTATCGTCACCGTGGCAACATTGCCAATATTAGGGACGGTACGGAAACCCGTTTGGCCAGACGATCCGAAAGAAAAGCGCAGGAAGATACCGCGGTCGAACAAGCGAAGGACAGCTGAGGGACGGATCAGTCGATCGCATCCAGTGGCCAGCGCGGTTTGACATTGAAAACGTAATCAAAGTGCGCTGACTGCGGATGGCGCGCAATGCGTAATGCGCCCGCCAGCGCGATCATGGCCCCGTTGTCGGTGCACAGTGCCAGATCCGGATAAAACACCTCGAAACATTTTTTTGTTGCCGCCTCGTTTAGTGCTTGGCGTAGTTGGGTATTGGCTCCCACACCGCCAGCAATCACCAACCGTTTCATGCCAGTCTGCTTGACCGCTGCCAGACATTTTGCGACCAGCACTTCGACGATCGCATCCACGAAGGCGCGCGCGATCGCGGCGCGGATTGTATCGGTCATTTCGCCTTCCTGCTTCTTCACTACTGTTAGTACGGCTGTTTTCAAACCCGAGAAGCTGAAATCCAGATTTTTCGAATGCAGCATTGGGCGCGGCAGATCAAGGAGGCTAGGGTTGCCTAATTCTGCGAGGCGAGAAATCGCTGGACCGCCGGGATAGCCAAGTCCAAGCAGCTTGGCTGATTTGTCGAAAGCCTCACCGGCAGCATCATCCAGTGTTTCGCCAAGCAGCGTGTACTCGCCTACATCGTCGACGCGCATGAGCTGCGTATGACCTCCCGATACCAATAGCGCGACAAATGGAAATTCGGGTGCTTGTTTCGCCAGCAGAGGCGACAGCAGATGACCCTCAAGATGATGAACGCCGATCACAGGTTTGTTGAGCGCCAGCGCCAGACCGTTGGCGATTGAGGCGCCCACCAGCAGTGCGCCGGCCAGGCCTGGACCTTGCGTGTAAGCGATCGCATCAATGGATGAGACGGATTCGCCGCTGTCCGTGAGCACTTGTTCCAACAGGGGTATCGCGCGACGGACATGATCACGTGAGGCGAGCTCAGGTACAACGCCGCCATAGGCCTGGTGCATCGCAATCTGGGAATGCAGAGCATGCGCGAGCAGTCCGCGTTCGGTGTCATATAGAGCGATGCCTGTTTCATCACAGGAGGATTCGACACCGAGAACGATCATGGAAAGGTGAAATGACGAGTGGGTTTGTTCGCGTATTTTAAAGTAAGCGTATCAGTATCTGGTTTTCGATGTCTGCGCTGAGTGGGATGCTGCTACTGCTGATGTGCGTATTCTCGTCTGTAACCGGCTATGCTTGACCAGTCCCTGAGTCGCTTAGTATGGCTTTTGCGTAGGCATGATGCATGCGGATGGTGGAGCAGGTGGTTTCACCATGATGTATGAATCGTTGTAAGCTTCGCGGATGCAAAACTTTGAAAATCCATTGCTGGCGGCACCGTTCATTCGCGAAATCGGTCGTGGCAAGAAGGGTGCGCGTGATCTCTCGCGCGATGATGCACGCCGTCTGTATGCCGCGATGCTCAATGGTAAGTTATCAGATCTCGAGATGGGCGCCTTTCTTATTAGCATGCGAATCAAGGGCGAATCTGTGGGCGAGATTGCCGGTTTTCTGGATGCAGCGGAAGCTGCTTTCGAGGCACTGGAGGCGCCCGATGTGCCGTTCGCGCCCGTGGTGATTCCCAGCTACAACGGCTCAAGGCAGATGCCTAACCTCACGCCATTACTGGCGATGCTGCTTTCTCGAGAAGGCGTACCGGTGCTGGTTCACGGCGTGCTGGACGATCCCGGGAGAGTGACCACCGCAGAGATTCTGAACCAAATGGGTATTTCGCCATCAACGCAGGCGAATTCTTTGCGTAGCGCTTTTGAAAGCAAGCTCCCGGTGTTCATGCCCATCGCTGCGCTTGCGCCAAAATTACACCGCATGCTGGAAATGCGGCGCGTGCTGGGGCTGCGCAATTCGACGCACACACTGGTCAAGATCATGCAGCCCTTTGCTCAGCCGGCATTACGTTTGGTGTCTTACACGCATCCTGAATATTTAACGATGTTGACCTCCTATTTTTCCGAAGCAGCGCCGGCCCAGCGAGGCGACGTGTTGCTGATGCGTGGTACCGAGGGTGAAACTGTTGCCAATGCAAAGCGTGCGCAGGCGGTGATCTGGTTTCATCAAAATCAGGCCAGCACGCTGATTGAACGCCAAGAGCCGGTGGATAAAATGCCGCCTTTGCCTCCCGCCAGTGATGCAGCCACGACTGCCGACTGGATCACGCAGGCTCTCGCAGGAAAGCAACCCATTCCGGCTCCGATTGCGGAGCAGGCTGCTCAATGCGCGCAGATCGCGCGACAAATGATCACGAGCCTGAGGCGATGAGCGAGATCATGGATGTTGCAGTGATCGGTGCGGGTGCTGCGGGCATGATGTGCGCCAGTGTCGCGGGCCAGCGTGGCAAGCGTGTGGTGCTGATCGATCATGCAGAAAAGCTGGCTGAAAAAATACGGATCTCGGGGGGTGGGCGCTGCAATTTCACGAACAGGGACGCCAGTCCGCAGAATTTTCTGTCGCAAAATCCGCATTTTTGTCGCAGTGCTTTGTCGCGTTACACGCCGCAGGACTTCATTACCCTGGTCAGGCGTCACAACATTCCCTTTCATGAAAAACACAAGGGTCAATTGTTTTGCGACCGCTCTGCCGAAGACATTATTTCGATGCTTAAAGCCGAATGCGATCTTGGTGGTGTGCGATGGATGCGACCAGTTCAGGTAAAAGCTGTTGCCAAAGATGTCGAGGGATTTCGCATTGGTACCTCGGGCGGCGAAGTACTGGCGCGTCAGGTCGTGATTGCGACGGGTGGACTTTCCATACCCAAAATCGGTGCCACCGATTTTGTGTTTCGTGTTGCGAGGCATTTTGATATACCGCTGATTGCGCCTGAGCCTGGGCTGGTACCACTGACTTTTGATGCGCAGTCATGGGAGCGTTTTGTACCGCTTGCGGGCATTGCGATCGAGGTTGATATAGCAACGGGCGAGAAAAAAGCGCGTGGTCAATTTCGGGAGGATCTGTTGTTTACCCATCGCGGGCTTTCGGGCCCAGCGGTTTTGCAGATTTCAAGTTTCTGGCGGGAGGGTGCGTCCCTGATGCTGAATCTGTTGCCCGGCCACGATATCGCGCGGGTGCTGATCGAGGGGAAGCACAGCATCCGGAAGAACTTGGGCAATTGGCTAGCGCAGTGGTTGCCAAACCGGTTGGCTGAGGGCTGGCTGCTGGCCAATCAATTTCAGCCCGACGCCCGACTGGCGGATTTGCCCGACAAAAAATTGCGTCAGCTTGGTGAATCTCTGAACCACTGGACGCTGATCCCCAATGGTTCCGAGGGTTACAGAAAAGCCGAGGTGACCCTGGGTGGCGTGGACACCCAGGCTTTGTCCCAGCAGACCATGATGGCCAATGCGGTGCCGGGCTTGTATTTCATCGGCGAAGCGGTGGAT